>NZ_CP142149.1:10270000-10405981 GCF_035918295.1 Amycolatopsis rhabdoformis | reverse complement strand
TGTTCCGAAGAGCAACCTTACACCCTGTCGAAACTCGCGTTTCGCGGGGGCTGGTTGAGCTCCGGAGGTTTGGGACCACCCACTCTACCACTACTGTGGGAGCTTGGTTCGTGTTCCCGGCGGCCGCTCGGTTTCCCTGGCGACTTGGAGAACTTTACATGGCCGAAAACCGGCCTGAACAGGGGGGTCCCTTAAGACCGCGCCAGCCTCCTGACCTGCGTCGATAGACCGACCAGACCAACGCAGCCCGAGGCGAGCCGACGGCACCCGGTCACTCCGTACGGAGCCGCCCGTGGCTCGCCACCACCGTCAGCACCACCAGCGCCGCCACGAGCACCGCCGCGACGTGGATGGGCGCCGGCCCGAACGAAGCCGCGAGCACCAGCACCGCCGCGACCGGGTAGCCGATCGCGATCTCCCGGCACTCGTTGGTCGGCCCGATGTGCAGCAACCACACGCTCAGCAGGAACACCGCGACCGGCACCGTGACCACCAGCGCCGTGGCGAGACCGCTGAGCTCCGTGTGGTGCGTGTCGTAGTCCACCGCCAGCTCGAGCCCCGTGCCGACCGCCGCGGCCGAGGAGAAGATCAGGTAGTGCCCGTATCCCCAGCTCGACGTGCTCAGCAGCGACGGGTGCCGCACGAGCCGCAGGTGCCCAGGCTGGTCGAAGTAGAGCCACCACATCGAGAACACCAGCACGAGCCCCGCCGCGGCGAGCCCGATGAGCGTGCCCACGTGCTCGCCTTCGGACACGCCCTCCTTCACCGCCGTGGTGGCGCTCAGCACCACCTCGCCGAGCACGATCAGCGTGAAGAGCCCGTACCGCTCGGCGATGTGGTGCGGGTGCCACGAGGTGCCGCCGCGCGACTCGGCCAGGCTCGGCACCGCGAGCTCGCACAGCACCAGCACGGCGAACAGGATCACGGCCGTGGTCTGCGGGAACCCGATCAGCGCGTCGGCGACCCACAACACCTGCACGACGGTGATCCCGCCCGCGTACCAGAGCGCGGTCCTGCGGTTCTCCGGATCGGATTTCGCGGCCCGCAGCCACTGCGTGACCATCGCGAGCCGCATCAGCACGTAGCCGACCATCACCACGCGGAAGTCGCCGGTGAACGCCCGGTCCACGCCGGCCGCGACGGTGAGCCCGCCGGCGATCTGCACGAGCGTGGCCAGCCGATAGGGCACGTCGTCGGTGTCGAACGCCGAGGCGAACCAGCTGAAGTTCAGCCAGCCCCACCAGATCGCGAAGAACACCATCGCGTAGCTGAGGATGCCGTGGCCCACGTGCCCTTCGGCGAGCTCGTGGTGCAGGTCCGCGCTCGCCGCGCCCACCGCGACCACGAAACACAGGTCGAACAGGAGTTCCAGCGGCGTGGACACGCGGTGGTTCTCACCGCTGTCGCGCGCCCTCATCGGCCGGTACCAGACCCGGATCCGCCTGACCGGCAGCATGCCCTGCGACATCAACGCTCCCCGAACTCACCCGACGATCGCCGTCATCCCAGCACGACCGGCGCGAACAGGCGAGCAGAATCCCCCACCGGAGGGTGAAACGGGCGGAAAACGGAGGCGTGAAAGGGCGGGCCCGGTTCCCCCTCTTCCGGACCCGCCCGAACGCCTTCAGCGCACTCCCTCGCCACCCCGGGCATTGCTCCCGGCGGTCGCCGTACGGTCCCCCGCGGACGCCGACGATCCATTGCCTGGGAGGTGACCAAGAGTGTCCATTCCTGGGAACTCCGGAACTCTCAGCCGCTCGGCCGATCGACCCATCCCCGGTCGATCGAACGAAATGCCACTGTAGGTAGCCAAAGTGTCGTGCTGAAGGCTCCATAAGGTCTACCCGGTTGCTCTGAGTAGCACCAGGGTCAAACGTAGCGAGTCACTCGGATGGAGCATCGACGTTCGGCTGAAAGTAGTTCACCGATACTGCTGAGTGATCGTGATCCGCTCACTGTCGGTGAACGTCAGCGGCTGCTTTCGCGGCTTCGCGCTCCTCGTTGCGCGCCGCCCGGACGCGCCGCGCCCGCAGCTCCAGCACCGCCAGCACGAGCGCCACGCAGGTCAGCCCGGCCGAGCAGCACATCGCCGTGGTGAGCGCGAGCGAATAGTCGCGGTGCGTGCCCACCACCACCGACTCGAACACCGACGCCAGCACGGCCGTGCCGATCGCCGTACCGATCCGTTGCCCGGTCTGCAGCGCACCGCCGGCGACGCCCGCCATGGAGGTGGGCACGCATTCGAGCGTGAGCGTGGTGTTCGGCGTGATCACCATGCCGCCGCCGATCCCGCCGATCAGCAGCGGCAGCGCCACCGCGAGCCCGGCGGCCGACGGTGGCACGAGCTCCACCACCAGCGCCACCGCGAGCAGCGACAACACCACCAGGCTCAGCCCCGCGACCGACAACCGGCGGCCGAACCGCGGCACGAGCCGGCCCGCGACCGCCGCTGACACGGCCGAACCGATCGCGAACGACGTGACCGACAGCCCCGACTGCAGCGGCGTGTACCCCAGCCCCTGCTGGAAGAAGAGCGAGAAGACGAGCCAGATCCCGGCGAACCCGCAGAAGTACAGCGCGCCCACCGCGGCACCGGTGGCGTAGCCCGGCGTGCCGGTGAACAGCCGGATGTCGAGCAGCGGCGGCCGGTCGCGCGCCACCACTCGGCGTTCCCACCGCACGAAACCGAATCCGAACACCACCGCGATCGGGAACAGCCACCAGAGTTTCGAGAGGCCACCCTGCTCGGTTTCCACGAGCGGCAGCAGCACTCCGAGCACGGCCACCGCGAGCAGCACGATGCCGGCGAAGTCGATCTGTGAACGCAGCTTCCCCGGCTTGCGCTCGGTCTTCGGCAGCAGCCGCATCGCCAGCACGAACGCGACCGCGCCGACAGGCACGTTCACGTAGAACACCCACCGCCAGCCGCCCGGGTCTCCGAACACCGCGAGGATCACGCCGCCCAGCACCGGCCCCACCGCGGTGGAGATCCCCACGACCGCGCCGAACATGCCGAACGCACGGCCGCGCTCGGCGCCGCGGAAGAGGTCCTGGATCAAGCCGCTGTTCTGCGGCGTGAGCAGGCCGGCCGCGCAGCCCTGCGCGAGCCGCGCGATCACGAGCGTGGTCGGGTCCGGTGCCGCCCCGGCCAACGCGCTCGTGATCACGAACGCGGCCAGCGCGATGAGGAACATCCGGCGCCGGCCCAGCGCGTCGCCGAGCCGGCCGCCGGTGACCAGCACCAGGCCGAACGTGAGCGCGTAGCCCGACACGACCCACTGCACCGTGCCGCTGCCGGTGTTCAGGCCGCGCTGCATCGCCGGCAGCGCCGTGTTGACGATGCTGACGTCGAGCAGCGTCATGAACCCGGCCGTGAGCGTCACGGCGAGCGCCCGCCACCGGCGTGGGTCCGGCACGAACTCCGTCATCAGGTGTTGGCGGTGATCCCGGGGATGCCCTTGAGCTCACCGATGAGCATCGAGCTGACCTTCACCGGGTAGTCGTAGAGCGCGAACACGGTCTGGTTCTTGCCCACGAGCTTCAGGTGCACCGGGGTCTCCCCCTTGTGTGCCAGCAGCGTGGACTTCAGCTCGCTCACCACGGACTGGTCGATCTTCTCGGCCGCGGCCAGCAGCATCAGCGGCGGTTCCTCACCACCGTTGCCGATCTCCGAGAGGTCGAGTGGCACGAGCCCGCCGCCGAACACCGACATCTTGTCCTCGCGCCAGTTGACCCGGCCCTTGACCAGCACCGCGTTGTCCTCGACGAGGTCGGCCGCGAACATCGAGTACGCCTTGGCGAAGAAGAGCACCTCGAGCGCGGCGTCCATGTCCTCGACCGTGCAGATCGCCCACGGCTCGCCCTTCTTGTTCACCCGCCGCTCCAGCGAGGTGAGCAGGCCCGAGATCACGACCTCGCCCTCCTTGGGCGGGTCGGCGAGCAGGGACGCGATCGGCTTGGGCGCGTGTTTGCGCAGGATGCGCTCTGCCCCGTCGAGCGGGTGCGCGGACACGTACAGGCCCAGCATCTCCCGTTCGTAGGCGAGCATCTGCTTGCGCGGGTACTCCTCCTCGCCGAACTTCAGGTGCGCGAGCGGTGAGGACGACGCGGCCGCCTCGCCCGAGTCGTCGTCGCCACCGAACGAGCCGAACAGGTCGAACTGGCCCATCGCCTCCTGGCGCTTGAGCGGCACCACGGCTTCCACCGCGTCCTCGTGCACCTGGATCATCGACAGCCGCGTGTGACCCATCGTGTCGAACCCGCCGGCCTTGATCAGCGACTCGATCACGCGCTTGTTGCAGGCCACCAGCTCCGACTTGTCGAGGAAGTCGGTGAACGTGGAGTACTTGCCCTTCTCCTCGCGCGTCTTGATGACCGACTCCACCACGTTGGCGCCGACGTTGCGCACGGCGCCGAGCCCGAAGCGGATGTCGGTCCCGACGGCCGCGAAGCGCAGGGCCGATTCGTTGACGTCCGGCGGCAGCACCTTGATGCCGAGCCGGCGGCACTCCGACAGGTAGATGGCCGACTTGTCCTTGTTGTCACCCACCGACGTGAGCAGTGCGGCCATGTACTCCGGCGTGTAGTTCGCCTTGAGGTAGGCCGTCCAGTACGCGATCAGGCCGTACGCGGCCGCGTGGCTCTTGTTGAACGCGTAGCCGGCGAACGGGAGGATCGTGTCCCACAGCGCCTTCACCGCTTCGGGCGAAAAGCCGCCTTCGAGCAGCGGGCTGGCCTTCATGCCCTCTTCGAAGCCCTCGTACTCCTTCTCGAGGACTTCCTTCTTCTTCTTGCCCATGGCTCGGCGGAGCGTGTCCGCTCGGCCCATCGTGTAGCCCGCGACCTTCTGCGCGATCTGCATGATCTGCTCTTGGTACACGATCAGGCCGTAGGTCTCGGACAGGATCTCCCGCAGCGGTTCTTCCAGCTCCGGGTGGATCGGCGTGACCTTCTGCCGGTTGTTCTTGCGGTCGGCGTAGTCGTTGTGCGCGTTCATGCCCATCGGGCCGGGGCGGTACAGCGCGAGCACCGCGACGATGTCCTCGAACCCGGTCGGCAGCATGCGGCGCAGCAGGTCGCGCATCGCGCCACCGTCGAGCTGGAACACGCCGAGCGTGTCACCGCGGCCCAGGAGCTTGTAGGCCTCCGGGTCGTCGAAGCCGAGCCGGTCGAGGTCGATCTCCTCGCCGCGGTTGGTCTTGATGTTGGCCAGCGCGTCGCCGATCACCGTGAGGTTGCGCAGGCCCAGGAAGTCCATCTTCAGCAGGCCGATGTTTTCACACGACGGGTAGTCCCAGCCGGTGATGATCGAGCCGTCGTCGCGCTGCCACACCGGGATCGCTTCGGTGAGCGGCTCGCTCGACATGATCACCGCACAGGCGTGCACGCCGGCGTTGCGGATCAGGCCCTCGAGCCCGCGCGCGGTGTCGAAGATGGTCTTGCACTCCTCGTCGGTCTCGACGAGGGTGCGGACCTCCGCGGCTTCGGCGTAGCGCTCGTGCTTGGAGTCGACGATGCCGGACAGCGGGATGTCCTTGGCCATGATCGGCGGCGGCAGCGCCTTGGAGATCCTGTCGGCGATCGAGTAGCCCGGCTGCCCGAAGTGCACGCGGGCCGAGTCCTTGATCGCGGCCTTGGTCTTGATGGTGCCGAACGTGATCACCTGGGCGACGCGGTCGGCGCCGTACTTGTCCGTGGCGTAGCGGATCATCTCGCCGCGCCGCCGGTCGTCGAAGTCGATGTCGATATCGGGCATCGACATGCGCTCGGGGTTCAGGAACCGCTCGAACAGCAGCTTCTGCGGGATCGGGTCGAGGTTCGTGATGCCCAGCGCGTACGCGACGAGCGCGCCGGCGGCGGAACCACGGCCCGGGCCGACCAGGATGCCGACCTCGCGCGCGTGCTGGATGAGGTCGGCGACGATGAGGAAGTAGGCCGGGAAGCCCTTCTGCTCGATCACGCCGAGCTCGTAGTCGCAGCGCTCCTCGTAGCCGTCGGGCACGCCGGCCGGGAATCGCCAGTTCAGGCCCTCGGCCACCTGGTGCCGCAGCCACGTGGCCTCGCTGTGGCCCTCGGGCACCTCGAAGACCGGCATGCGGTCCTTGTGCGAGTAGACCTCTTCGTAGGACTGCACGCGCTCGGCGATCAGCAGCGTGCTGTCGGCCGCGCCCGGCACTTCCTTGTCCCAGTACTCGCGCATCTCCTCGGCCGACTTGAGGAAGTAGCCGTCGCCGTCGAACTTGAACCGGGTCGGGTCGTTGAGCGTCTTGCCGGCCTGCACGCACAGCAGCGCCGAGTGCGTGTCGGCCTGGTCCTTGGTGACGTAGTGCGAGTCGTTGGTGGCGAGCGGCTTGAGGTCGAGCAGCTTGCCGACCTCGAGCAGGCCCTCGCGCACGGACCGCTCGATCGGCAGGCCGTGGTCCATCAGCTCGAGGAAGAAGTTGTCGGCGCCGAAGATGTCCTTGTAGTCCGACGCGGCCTGGATCGCGGCCTCGCGCTGGCCCAGCCGCAGGCGGGTCTGCACCTCGCCCGACGGGCAGCCGGTGGTGGCGATGATGCCGTGGTGGTTCTCGGCGATCAGCTCGCGGTCCATGCGCGGCTTGCGGTAGTAGCCCTGGATCGACGCGAGCGACGAGAGCTTGAACAGGTTCCGCAGCCCGGTGGCGTTCTCCGCCAGCATCGTCATGTGGGTGTAGGCACCGGCACCGGAGACGTCGCCGCCCTCGCCCAGCTCGTCGGAGCCACGCTGGCTGGCCTGGCCCCAGAACACCGGCTTCTTGTGGAAGCGGCTCTCCGGCGCGATGTAGGCCTCGATGCCGATGATCGGCTTCAGCCCGTGCTTCTTGGAGCTCTGGTAGAACTCGTCGCCGCCGTACATGTTGCCGTGGTCGGTCATGCCCACCGCGGGCATGCCCAGCCTCGCCGCCTCGGCGAAGAGAGGTCCGATCTTCGCCGCACCGTCGAGCATCGAGTACTCGGTGTGGACGTGCAGGTGGACGAAGGAATCGTTCGACACCAGCGAAAACCTCCCCTAAGCAGACGGCTTCCCGGTTGTTGCTGCGGCGCGGCCCGGGGTCCTCCACCCTAGTCCGCGCTCGCGCTGTGCGGCTCGGTAGGGATCCTCTCTCCTCACCCGCCCGCCGCGCCCGCCGACATGCCGCCCGGGGCCGGCGAAACCTTCGCCGGGGTGATCACCGCGCCGGCCCGCCGGCCCGGTTCGGCACTCCCGGTGACGGAGGGGGTGCGGGGTGGTGCCGCGGCCCCCTGACTGCCGTCGTCGGCGACGCCGTGGCTCCCGCTCGTCCTCGAGATCCACACCACCAGGAGCAGCACGAGCAACGCCAGCACGCCGACGAACAGGGCGCAGCCGAGCACCGCGGCGGGACCGGCCTGCCGCGGCGGGCCGGCCGGAGGACGGGCATCGGGCTCGCCGTTCGTCGGTGTGCTGGTGTCGCGCACGACCCGATCGTCCCACTCGGCACCGACAAAATCCGGGGCCCGCGAAACCACCCTCGGCGAGTGAACCGCCCCACACGATCACTGGTGATTCCCCCAGTCCCGACGTGGGAACGCCCCACTGGACTTGACACCACTTCGGCGGAACTTCACGATCTCGTTCCATGAACCTGTCTGACAGCCAGACAGCCGGACAAGGCCCCCGTCGCGTGAGCGCCATGGAGGCCGTGCTGGCCTACCTGCGCCGGGCGATCGAACGCGGCGAGTACGCCGTGGGCGACAAGCTGCCGTCCGAAGCCGCGCTGAGCAAGGAGTTCGAGGTCAGCCGCTCGGTGATCCGGGAGGCGCTGCGCGGGCTGCAGGCGCTGGGGCTCACCGTGTCGCGCACCGGCAAGGGCACCTTCGTGACCGCGACCGGCCCGGCCGAGAACCCCACGTTCGGCGGCTATTCGGCGCGCGACCTCGTGGAGGTGCGCCGCCACGTCGAGATCCCCGTGGCCGGCTACGCCGCCCTGCGCCGCGACGCCGACCACCTCGACCTGCTCGAGCACCTCGCCGAGCGGATGGAACTCGAGACCGACAACACCGCGTGGGTGGCACTCGACTCGCTTTTTCACATCACCATCGCCCAGGCCTCGGGCAACCCCGTGTTCGCCAAGGTCATCGAGGAGATCCGCGACGCGCTGGCCCGCCAGAGCGCCTTCCTCAACCAGCTGGGCGGGCGGCGCGTGGAGTCGAACGTGGAGCACCGGCGGATCGTCACGGCGATCACCGAGGGCGCCGAAGAGGCCGCCGTGGCCGCGATGACGACGCACCTCGCGCACGTCGAGCAGGCGCTGACCACCATCGTGCGGCCGAACCGCACCGCGAAGCAGAAGAGGACCGACTGACCCCGTGAGCGAACAGACCCTGCCGGCCGAGCAGCACGCGGACGCGGGCGACGCCGGTTACGACAAGGCGCTGAAATCGCGCCACATCTCGATGATCGCGATCGGCGGCGCCATCGGCACCGGCTTGTTCCTCGGCGCGGGCGGCCGGCTCGCGCAGGCCGGGCCGGCGCTGGCGATCGTGTACGCCGTGTGCGGGCTCTTCGCGTTCTTCGTGGTGCGCGCGCTCGGCGAGCTGATCCTGCACCGTCCGTCCTCGGGTGCGTTCGTGTCCTACGCGCGCGAGTTCATGGGCGAGAAGGGCGCGTACGTCGCCGGCTGGATGCACTTCCTGAACTGGTCGACCACCGGCATCGCCGACATCACCGCGATCGCGCTCTACGCCCACTTCTGGTCGTTCTTCGCGCCGATCCCGCAGTGGGTGCTGGCGCTGATCGCGCTGGCCGTGGTGCTCACGCTGAACCTGGTCTCGGTGAAGCTGTTCGGCGAGATGGAGTTCTGGTTCGCGATCGTCAAGGTCGCCGCGCTGGTGCTGTTCCTGGTCATCGGCATCGTGCTGCTGGTCACGCAGCACCCGATCGACGGCCTCGCGCCCGGCCCGCAGCTCATCGCCGACCACGGCGGGATCTTCCCGGTCGGGATCGTGCCGATGATCCTCATCGTGCAGGGCGTGGTGTTCGCGTACGCGTCGGTGGAGCTGGTCGGCGTGGCGGCGGGCGAGACGGAGAACCCGCAGAAGATCATGCCCAAGGCGATCAACTCGATCATGTGGCGCATCGCCGTGTTCTACGTCGGCTCGGTCGTGCTGCTGGCGATGCTGATGCCGTGGAACTCCTACACCGGCGACGAAAGCCCGTTCGTGACCGTGCTCTCGCACCTCGGCGTACCGGCCGCGGGCAGCGTGATGAACCTCGTGGTGCTCACGGCGGCGATGTCGAGCCTCAACTCGGGCCTGTACTCCACCGGCCGCATCCTGCGCTCGATGTCGGTGGCCGGTTCGGCGCCGAAGTTCACCGGCGTGATGAACCGCAACCAGGTGCCCTACGGCGGCATCCTGCTCACCGCGTCGGTGTGCGTGCTCGGCGTGGGGCTGAACTACGTGGTGCCGAAGGACGCGTTCGAGATCGTGCTGAACTTCGCGGCGATCGGCATCCTCGCCACGTGGGCGATCATCGTGCTCTGCCACCTGGTGTTCGTCCGGAAGACCCGCACCGGCGCGCTGACCCGGCCGTCGTTCCGGCTGCCGGGCTCGCCGTGGACCGAGATCACGACGCTGGTGTTCCTCGCCGCCGTGGTGGTGCTGATGGCCTTCGACGAGACCGGCCGGATCACGCTGCTGGCGCTGCCGGTGATCGCGGTGGCCCTGGTGATCGGCTGGTTCTGCGTGCGCAAGCGCATCGACATGAGTGCGTTCGAGAGGGCCGAATCGTGAACTCGCCCGAGCAGCGCGTGCCGCGGCACGTGCCACTCGTCCACCTCCTGCGCGACGGCATGGTCGAGGGCGTGCACCACGGCTCCGTGATCGCGCTCGCGCCCGACGGGTCCACGCTCTTCGCCGCGGGCGACCCGGATGTCGCGATGTACCCGCGCTCCACGGCGAAGCCGCTGCAGGCCACCGCGATGGCGCGCCTGGGCCTGCGGCTGCCGTCGCCGGGGTTCGCGATCTCCGCCGCCAGCCACTCCGGCGAGCGCCGGCACCTCGACGCCGCGGCGGCCGTGCTGGCCGGCCACGGCTTCACCGCCGAAGACCTCGGCAACCCGGCCGATTTCCCGTTCGACCCCGTCGAGCGCGACGCGTGGGTCGCCGAGGGCCGGCAGCCGGCGAAGCTCGCGCACAACTGCTCCGGCAAGCACGCCGCGATGCTCGCCACCTGCCGTGAACAGGGCTGGGATCCGCGCACCTACCTCGATCCCGAGCACCCGCTGCAGCTCGCGATCCGCGCGACCGTGGAGGACCTCACCGGACAGCCCGTGGCGCGGGTGGCCGTGGACGGGTGCGGGGCGCCGCTCTTCGCGCTGTCGCTGCGCGGGCTCGCGCGGGCGGCCGCGAAGCTGGCCACCGCGGCCTCCGGCACGCCGGAAAGCCTGGTGGCGCAAGGGATCCGGCAGCACCCCGACCTCGTGGGCGGCACCCGCCGCGACGTGACCGCGCTGATGCGCGCGGTGCCGGGCCTTCTCGCGAAGGACGGCTTCGAGGCCGTGCAGCTCGCCGCGCTGCCCGACGGCACGGCCGTGGCGCTGAAGATCGCCGACGGCGGCGACCGCGCCCGGCCCGCCGTGCTCGCGGCCGCGCTGGCGCAGTGCGGGGTGGACGCCGAGGTGCTCGAACCGTTCACGAGCCCGGCGCTGCGCGTGACGGAGGAACTCCGGGGCCGCCCGCGCGCTGCGTGACCCACCTCACTCGGGACGGGTAGCTTCGAAGACGTCCGGCTCGGTCCAACGAGGGGTGAACCAGTGCTCAACCGCATCGCCGATCTTCTGCTCGGGCTCCCGAAATCCGAGGGCCCCGCGCCCGTCGCGACGAAGGGCCTGCGCATCCCGATGCCCGACGGCGTGCACCTGGTCGCCGACCGCTACGCGCCCGCCGGCCTGAAGTCGGGCCCGGTCGTGCTGGTCCGCACGCCGTACGGCCGCACCGGGCCGCTCGCCGCCCTGTTCGGCAGCACGTTCGCCCGCCAGGGCCTGCAGACGGTGGTCCAGAGCACCCGCGGCACCTTCGGGTCCGAGGGCGAGTTTCGGCCGTTCCACCTCGAGCGCGAAGACGGCGTCGCCACCGCCGAGTGGCTGCGCGCGCAGCCGTGGTGCGACGGCCGGCTCGCCACGGCGGGCGCGAGCTACCTCGGGCACACGCAATGGGCGCTCGGGCCCTACCTCGACCCGCCGCTCGAGGCGATGGCGCTGGCCGTGACGGCTTCGGAGTTCGTGACCACGTTCTACCCGGGCGGGGTGCTCGCGGCGGACAACATGGTGTCGTGGTCGGCGATGATCGGCCGGCAGGAGGAGCGGTTCGCGGCGGTGCCCAACCCGCTGCAGGCGCGCCGAACCCGCCAGGCGATGGGGCACCTGCCGATCAACGCCGCCGACGTCGCCGCGATCGGCAAGCAGGTGCTGTTCCTGCGCGACGTGACCACCCACGCCGAGCCGGGTGACGACTACTGGGCGATGTCCGACCACAGCGCGGAAGTGGCCGGGCTGACCGTGCCCGTGAGCATGGTCACCGGGTGGTACGACCTGTTCATCCAGGGCCAGCTGCGCGACTTCCGCACGATGCAGGACGCCGGGCACGCCCCGCGGCTCACGATCGGCCCGTGGGCCCACGGCGACCCGGCCAGCCTGCGCGTGACCGTGCAGGACCAGATCGGGTTCCTGCGCGCGCACCTGCTCGGCGACCACGCGCAGCTGCAGCGCTCCCCCGTGCGCCTGTTCCTGCAGCAGGCCGCGACCTGGCTCGACTTCGACGCGTGGCCGCCGGAGTCCACGGCCACCGACTCGCACCTGCGGCCCATCGGCGGCCTCGGCGAGGTGACCGACGGCGAGGCCCTGCCGACCACGTTCACCTACGACCCCGCCGACCCGACGCCGGCCGTCGGCGGGCCCCTGCTCACCGGCAAGAACAAGCAGCAGGACAACAACGCGGTCGAGGCCCGCGACGACGTGCTCGTGTTCACCGGCGAGCCGCTGATCGCCGACCTCGACCTGATCGGCGAAGTGAGCGCCACCGTGTTCGTGCGCACCGAACTGGGCCACGCCGACGTTTACGTGCGCATCTGCGACGTCGACCAGGACGGGCGTTCGGCGAACGTCACGGACGGGATCGTGCGGCTGCGGCCCGGGGTGCCCGCGGCGGACGCGGACGGGGTCGTTTCGGCTCAGGTGACGCTCGACCCGACGGCCTACCGGTTCCGCCGCGGCCACCGGTTGCGCGTGCAGGTGGCGGGTGGCGCGTTCCCGCGCTTCGCGCGTAACCACGGCACCGGCGAGGCGGTGGCGAACGCTGTGGACGGGAAGCCGAACCGGTTCGAGATCTTCCATGACGCGGCGCATCCGTCTCGGGTCACGTTGCCGGTGTTCACGCGCTGAAGTTCACCCGCTGAACGGCACCGCTCGCTGGTGAGTGGTGAGCCGGCCGTCGTCGTGCACCACGTGCAGGAGCAGTGACGGCGGCCGGTCGAGCTCGAGCGGCCCGCCCTCGGCCCAGCTGCGGTCGGCGCCGGGCTCGACCGGCAGCAGCGACCCGGACACCACCCCGGGGGCGACGCGCATCGGGTAAGCCGTTCTCCGTGGTCGTGCGGTGTGACGTGGCTGCAGAGCACGGTGAGCACGTTGTCGTGGTGCCGCAGTACGTCGGCGAAGCGTTCTTCGCCGGTCTGGTGGTGCCGCAGTACGTCGGCGAAGTGTTCTTCGCCGGTCTGGCGGATCGCATCTACGAGTAGCACGCCGACATCGGCCCGACGGAAGGCGCTGAGTGCGGGGCCACCGACATCAGGCGCAGCCTGCGGTTGGCCCGAAGTTATCCACATCCCGCCCCGCCGAGCCTGAGTTGTCCACAGATTCCTCGCAAGCTGTTTTCAGGACCCTGACCTCGGTAAACTGGAATAGGGCGGCCCCCCAGGGAGGGTGGGGTTTGTCAGGCGGGGGTTGGGCTTTTCAGGCAGGGGGCAGGCTTGTCAGGCGGGGTTGCGCGGCGAGCGCGGGGGTTGTCCGGCGACGTGAATTGGCGGGGATCAGACGGTTTTCGAACCAACCCGAGCATTTTCATAAAAGCGGCTTCGCGCCCGACCGAACCCGTGTCCGGCCCGGCAAGCAGGCTCCCGAGCACCGCCAACCCGACGCCGGCGAAATCTGCTCGGGACAACACCATCTGAGAGGCCGATCGGCACGCTGACCGGCGTGCTCAGCTCCGTTCGAGGTACCCCAGTGCCTTGACCCAGTTGCGCACGAGCAGCGTCGTCGCGCGCGGTACGTCTTCCGCCCGCAGCGCTTCGGCGATCCCCCGGTGCTCGGCGATGCTCTCGGCCGTGCGTTCCGGTCCGCCAAAGTACACGGACTCGTAGCGGTTGAGCAGCGGTTTCGTCTGTTCGATCAAGCGCAGCAGGTGCGGGTTGCCGCAGCGCGAGAGCAGCAGGGCGTGCCAGCGATCGTCCACAGCGGACAGATCGGCGCCCGCGGGCAGGGCCGCCATCTCGTCGGCGATCGCGTCGAGGGCGTCGGGCAGGAGCGTGAGGTCCAGCGGCGAGGTCCAGCGCAGGGCGAGCGATTCGAGCTCCGCCACCAGCGGGTAGAGCCGCCGGGCCTCTTCCGGGTCGAGCGGCGCGACGAGGAACCCGCGGCCGGGCGCGGCGACCAGCAGCCCGCGGTCGGCGAGCCCGATCAGCGCCTCACGCAACGGCGTGCGGCTCACGCCGAGCTCGCGCGCCAGGTGCACCTCGTTGATCCGCGCGTCGAGCCGGCCGTCGAGCACACGCGCGGTGATCTCCTCGATGAGCTCGCCGCGCAGGAGTCGCTTGGTCATCGGCGCAGTATTGCATACAGATGATCACTACTGTATTCAGTTCACATGGTCAGCATCCAGCCCGCCGACGTCGCCCGCGCCCGCACCGAGACGCCCGGCTGCACCGGCGTCGTCCACTTCAACAACGCGGGTTCGGCGCTGCCGCCGGCCCGGGTCACCGACACGATGGTCGACTACCTGAGGGCCGAAGCGCTGGTCGGCGGCTACGAGGCCGCCGCGGCGGCGGCCGAGCGCACCCAGGCCGTGTACACGTCCGTGGCGCGGCTGATCAACGCAGCGGCCGAGGACATCGCGATCACCGACAACGCGACCCGCTCGTGGCAGGCGGTGTTCTACGCGCTGCGCTTCGGCGCGGGTGATCGGATCCTGACCTCGCGCGCCGAGTACGCGAGCAACGCGATCGCCTACCTGCAGGTCGCGCGCCGCACCGGGGCGCGCGTGGAGGTGGTCGCCGACGACGAGAGCGGTCAGCTCGACGTGGCCGACCTGCGGCGGCTGATCGACGACGACGTGAAGCTCATCGCGGTGAGCCACGTGCCCACCCAGGGCGGGTTGGTGAACCCGGCCGAGGAGATCGGCGCGGTCGCGCGCGCGGCCGGGATCCCGTTCCTGCTCGACGCGTGCCAGTCGGCCGGCCAGCTCGACCTCGACGTCGAGCGGCTGCAGTGCGACGCGCTTTCGGCCACCGGGCGCAAGTACCTGCGCGGGCCGCGCGGCACCGGCTTCCTCTACGTGCACCCGCGGCTGCGCGAGCGGCTCGAGCCGGCGATGCTCGACCTGCACTCGGCGAGCTGGGAGTCGCCGGCCGAGTACGTGGTCGACCCGACAGCCAAGCGCTTCGAGGTGTGGGAGCGCGACTACGCGGCCGTGCTGGGGCTCGGCGCGGCCGTGGACTACGCGCTGGAATGGGGCCTGCCCGCGATCGAGGACCGCGTGGGCGCGTTGGGCGCGACGCTGCGCGCGCGGCTGGGCGAGCTCGACGGTGTGCGGGTGCACGACGTCGGCGCGCGCCGCTGCGGGCTCGTGTCCTTCAGCCTCGACGGCCTCGGCGCCGAGCAGGTGAAGCTGCGGCTTTCCGCGGCGAAGATCAACACGAGCGTGACCCACGCGACGTCGGCGCAGTACGACTTCACTGCGCGCGACCTGCCCGACCTGGTCCGCGCGTCGGCGCACTACTACAACACCGAAGGCGAGATCGACCTGCTGGTGAGCGAGGTGGCGAAGCTGACCCGGGCGCGCTAGCCGGCGAACCAGCCCGCGACGTCGAGCCGGAAGCCGCCGCCGGCCATGGCGCGCAGGTCGGCCTCGAGGGCGCGGACGCGGTCGGCGCCGAGCTCGGTCACCCAGTTCGCGCGCAGCGTTTCGAAGATCGCCGCGGAGCGGGTGAGGGAGTCGAGGCCGCGCGGGGTGAGCCGCACGAGCTTGCGGCGGGCGTCCTCGGGGTCGTCGGCGCGCTCGGCGTACCCGAGCTGCTCCAGGCGGTCGACGGTCTTGCCCGCGGCCTGCTTCGACACCCCCAGCCGCTTGCCCAGCTCCGACGCCGTGGCCCCGCGCGGCCCGATGGCCTGCATCGCGAAGCCGAACGCCGGCCGCACGTCGGGGTGACCCTGGCGCGCGAGCTCGGCGTGCAGGTCGTCGATGAGCGTGCGGAAGCCCGAGAACAGCAGCAGCGGCAGCTCGAAGCCGGGCGCGTCAGCCATGCCGCTTGCCAAATTCGACAACCAGGTTTACCTTCTGGAATTCGACAACCACGTTGACGACTTTACCCCAGGAGGGTTCCGTGCCGCACTTCCCCGAGCACACTGCCGAGACCGCCCCGCCGGCCGCCCGCCGCGCCCTGGCGGCAACCGAAGCACAGTTCGGCTCGCTGCCCGCCGCCGTCGCGCGGCTGGCGACGTCGCCGGAGCTGCTGAACGGGTTCCTCAAGCTCAGCACCCTGTTCGAGACCACCACGCTGTCGCCGCTGGAACGCGAGACCCTGATCCTCGTGGTGGCCACGCGCAACAGCTGCCACTTCTGCGTCGCCCTGCACACCGCGAAACTCGTCCACCTCGACGCGCCGGCGCCGTTGATCTCGGCGCTCCGCTCGTCCACACCCCTGCCGGACCCGCGCCTCGAAGCCCTGCGCCTCTTCGTACTCTCCGCGCTCGCCACCACCGGCGCGGTCCCGCCCGCCGACCTGGACGCCTTCCTCACCGCCGGCTACACGCCCCGGCAAGCCTTGGAAGTGGTCCTGGGCATCGGTACCTACACGCTGTCCACCTTCGCCAACCGCCTCGTCGACGCTCCCCTGCACCCGACCCTGGCCGCCCATGCCTGGATCGCCGCCTGAGCTGACATTCACCCGTTTGCCGCACCCCCTCGACGTATCCCCCGCCGCCCCCACGCCTCCTGAACAACGTTCACCCGTCACCGGGGGTCCGGTCGGGCTTGTCGAGGGGGCAGGCCCGACCGGAGACGGGTCGACACAGGATGGCGCGGGAGTCAGTACGGGGGCGCGGGCGCGAAGCCGGGCGGAGTGAGTTCGGTCCACTCCCGGTAGTGCTTGTACGCCTCACGGATGGCGAAGGCCGCGGCGAGGATCGCGATGATCCAGCCGGTGATGCCTTGCGGGAGGGCGTAGTCGCCGTTCGGGGCGGTGAGGTAGCCGTAGACGTAGTTGCCGGCGAGGTAGAGCAGGCCCATCCACGGCTGGGCACCGCGGGTCATGATGTTGAGGCACGTGATCGAGCCGAGCAGGATGCCGGAGCAACCGACGACGGCGCCGACGACCTCGAGGCCGGCACCTCGGTCGAGGGCGACGCCGATGAGCACCAGGGCAATGGCGCCGAGGGACGTCGGGCGAGAGACGGCGCGCCAGGCGGAGCGGCGGGTGGACCAGTTGGCCATCATGAGCAGCAGGATCGAGAAGCTCACGACCGCAGGTCCGGCGAGAACGCCGAAGCCGCCGGTGAGGAGTTCGTCCGAGGTGGGGCGGTCGTTGTCGGTGAAGAGGCGGGGCACGATCGCGCCGGCGAACAGCAGGGCGTCGACGAGGGTGCCGACGAGCCAGAGCCGAGTCGCCTTGATCGGCCTCGGCGGCTCGGGCTCGTTCAGGACCACGATGCCGGCTGCCTCCAGCTGCAGGACTTCGTGGCGCTCCCGGAAGCGCCACGAGTAGTACCCCGCCGCCGCCAGCAGCACGAGTCCCGCGAACAGGAACAGGATGGGGTCCGGGAAGTCCGCGTACGCCTGGAGGCTCGCCCGCGACTTCGCCTCATCGAGAGCGCTGTCGACGACGGCGGTGCCGGCCACGGCCCCGAAACCCACCGCGGTCAGCAACCACGCGGCCAGCGTGAGCGGAAACGCCGGCGAAAACCCCACGCGCCCCCGCCGCACCGACGCGTCCACGTACCGCGCCGACGCCACCTTTCGCACCGCTCGGAGCACCACCACGCCGACCGCCGCGATGCCCGCCACGACCAACGCCGATGTCCACTCGACGCTCGCCCGCTTCAGCGCTGTCTCGGCGACGACCAACGTGCCCACCATCGTGCTGAACACCAGCACGGCAATCCCGAACGTCGAACTGACCCGTCGATACGCCCGCTGCGCGTCCACCTGCCCACCCCCACGGACCAGGACCCCTCCGGCCACGCCACCCCACCCTAAGACCCTGCGCCACGGCCGACCACGCCCCGCTCCCCACCGACCACCAACCGTTACAACCACTCCGGTCAGGCGCCCCACCCAAGGCACGCGCACTCCACGAGCACCCTCCACCCAGGGAACCGGGCTTCGAGAGGCTGTACACCAGCGAAGACGGGTCCGTGGCCTGCCGCATCACGCCGAACGCACCCACGAAGGCGACCACCGGTTGGGGGGTCCGGGGGGCGAAGCCCCTCCGGGCGGGGTTTGGGGGTTGCACCCGCAAAAGACGCCCCGCTTCGACCCGGCCCGCGCTTTCCGCGGGCACACTCCACCCAGAGAAGCGGGTGGGCGACGTTGAGGTCTACACACACCCTTCGCGCCCAGTTCAACGACTGCTGAAACTGGCTGCCAGGTGGCCTGAACTGCCGGAACTCTCCCGCACCGTACTCGCTCGGCCGCGAAGCGCCCGATAACTCCGGCGTGCCGAGGTTGACGCCCTGGTCGAGGGCTACCGCTCTGGAGCCACCGTCCGCCAGCTCGCGGCTCGCTTCGGCAGCGCCCGGTCTACCGTTGGCCGTCACCTTGAGCTGCGCGGCGTGGACACCCGACAGCTTGTACTGACAGCCGAGATGATCTCCGAGGCTGGGCGGCTGTACCGCGATGGTGCAACCCTGGAACATCCTGCCGGCTTGTACAGAGTCAGTGATACGACGATCCGGACACACCTACTGCGTAGCGGAGTGCAACTGAGAGCAGGCGGCCGACGCTCAGCCGTTACGACCCGAACCGACTACCGCCCTAAACCAAGCCAATCTCTTTAAGAAACCTACTCGGTTCAACATCGATCCGACGTCCAAACTTGGTCACAACGAACCCTGAATAGAATATTCGCACTTCTTTACGTGCACGAGTGATCGAAACGTAAAACTTCCGACGCTCCTCGGCCAACTGCAAGCTATCGTTTATCGATAGGTAACTTGGTATACTCTGCTCATCCGCGGCAAGCAGTAACACGACATCGAACTCCAGGCCCTTGCTGGAAGTCATCGTCGTCACTTCAACCCGATCCCATTTCAGCGCGCGTTCAGCAAGCCCACGAACGGTCAGACCCGACAACTCGCCAGAAGAGAGTGCGTCACCCATGCGCCCCACCTCAAGGGCTTCTTCAGCCAATGACACTTGGCCGAGTGCGCGCCGCAGACCACAATCCAAAAGTTCATTTATGAAAGCGACTGCCGCATCATCTGCACGATCCGTGACATCCATCAGAAGTTCAGTAAGCGCTATATCGTCTTTGCGAGTCCAGCGGCCACCTAGAATGGTACGCCACGTTTGCAAAAGATCGCCGAGCCGATAGTGACTAGTTTCCCTGCCAGCCGTCGCCCAAGCGGCGCAGGCCTCAATGAATCCAGTCACAACGGTCAATCGATATGCATCACCGCGAAAAAATGCGGGAAAACCGCTCTCGCGCAAGACCCCTGCTACAGCTTCACACTGCTGCCTCTGCGGAGCCAGAACCGCGATCTCATGAAGCAAAACTCCACCAAACACAGCCTGACGGACCTGCTCGACTACGTGCCGATACTGGTCCGACAGCCCACCTGTGCATCTTGTCGCCGAAACATGGCCGCCGTGACGCTGCCGTCCAATAATGGGCGGCCTTCCCCGTCGCATTAGGTTGGCTATGCGGATTATCTCCTCACCGCAACGGTAGTTGTATTCCAGCTCAACTGCCGGCTGAACTTCGGAGCGCCTCGCAAGCTCATGGAGCAACTCCGGCCTGGCACCCGTCCATGCAAATACAGCCTGATCAGGATCGCCAACAGCAAACAAGTCGGCGTTGACCCGGTAATCAAAGCACAATGCCTTTACGAGTCTATCAAGACCAGGCGCCAAATCCTGATATTCATCAACATAGATATGCGGATACTGCGCGACCAGCATGCGCCGAATAGTCTCGTGCTTCTCTACCATCTCAACCGCAACGGCAATAAGTTCAGGAAAGTCGCGCAATCCTTGCTCGTGCAACAACCCTTCGTAACGCCGAGCTACTTCACGGATCTTGGCCCCCGATTTAGCCCAGTCCTCATCGGTCGCTAGTCGCTGCCGATTAATCTTGATCGTTGACTCAGCACTTCGCGTGTCCTCACCGCGGAGAACTTCAGCAATAGCACTTCGCATGGCTTGATCACACTGACTCTTACTGGCGATCGAAATATGAGCAAGTTCTGGTCGGCCGACAACGACAGCAAAGGGCTCGATAATCTTACCTAAAGCAAAGCCATGCACCGTGCCAACAAATAGATTCGCCCGACTTTCGACACCGAGCGACTCAACTCGCCTACGCAGCTCATCAGCCGCAGCATTGGTCAGCGTGATACACGCCGCCCCTTGCGGTTTCGATATTTTGTTCAGCAAGTCGCTCGCAAGCCGAGTGGCCAAGAGCTTCGTCTTGCCACTCCCGGGCGGTGCCAATACCACAGTATGACCTTCAGCACTGAAGGCATCCCATTGCCGATCGTTGGTTTTGAGATCTGCAATCGACTTGCTTAGCGCACTCACTGGCTCTCCAAGTATCGGAGCGCGTCAGCGATATAGGCAGGCGGGGCAACGCGGCGGAGCGCTAGTCGCTGAGCGTAGCGACCTTTACCTCCCGCGTTGTTGATCATGCCCATGAACTCGTCGTAGCCGGGGTCCCGACCACTCCAACCTTCGATTTTCGCAACAGACGGCGCTTTGCACAGTTCCTTAAGACTATCGAACGCAGCCGCCAGATTCTGCGCAGAAGCCGCCAGTAAGTCGTGCTCAAAGGTTCGACTGCCAACAAATATACCGTGTTCAACAGGCTGACCTGAGACCCCTAACCCTCCCAATAATTCTACCGCGCGCTTATCTCCTTGTCGGACACCATCTTCATCTATATCACCATCAGTTAGCACTGCCCACGGAATCCGCAAGGCTTCACAGAGATGCACATACACGCCAAAATGGGTGCCATGGATAGCGCAGACTGATATGCCAAGTTTATCGAGGTTCATTTCGAGCGACTCCGCCAGCTTCGGCAGTAGCACCTGTTCAGCAAAGCCTTCGACCAAGAGAACCCGGCGCGCGAACACAAGCTCAGCGCGCGTCGCATCAAGGTACCGAGCGATATCATCCCACTCGACGCGAGCGAGTTCAGCGTCGCTTGCTGCAGCAGCCACCGTCCGGTTCTCGCATGTTCGAAGAACAACCAAGCTACGAGGGTCCGCAACGCTGGCGATATGCGGTGACTGCGTCGTCACGAGCACAGTATTGGCGTACCGATTACTGTCCAGCAGCCGTCCAAAGATAAGGCGCTGCAGGTGCGGATGCAAATGAGCTTCCGGCTCCTCGATGGCCATTACCACATGGGCAATGTCAGCCTCTTCGAGCATTCGGGCGTCCAACCCCAACTCTTGCAAGGCGAGATAAAGGACATTTAGGGTACCAAGGCTTGCACTTGTCAGACTTCGATGCGCGTCGCCGTCAACGAACAGTCGCATTCCGCGAATCAATCGCATAGGATCATCTGGAGCAGCAGCCAGCTCGGTACTTACAGCCTGATTTGCCCCAACCATCTCAACCAGGCGCTGCCCAATGGACTCACTAAGACCTTTGACTACTTCGAGGCCGTTCAATTTGTCATTGGCGTCCTGCATTGCCTCACGCACGTCACCGAGGTCTTCCTCAGAGGCAGCCGACGCTGCCGCTAGAAGCAACGCGCGAAGAGGCGATCGTCGCCAATTCCTGATGTCCGCTTCGACATCACGCAGCGCATGCAAGAAGACCAGGTGCAAGTAACTACGCAGCTCAGACGAAATAATGCGGCCGTCCCCAGTGCCACCATAAACGGCTCCGCGGTATCGCGACTTCTGGACCTCTTCGCCATCGTCAACCGGAGCGAATCGATAGGTCAAGCGAGCACGCATTGGCTCTTCCGCCACAAGCGCATTCGCAAGTGCTGCCGCAAGCTTTCTGTCGTCCTCAAACTCGACAATCTCAATGGACGCTTCGATGACGTGACCTTGAACGAAAGGGTCCCAGCCGTCCGATCCGTCTGACAAACCATCCCAAAAGTCCTCGCGCGCGAGCTGGCGATCCGCGTAGGACAGCGAGCCGTCAAGCACAAGACGCAAGGCATGCACAAGGTTGCTCTTGCCAGCACGGTTCTCGCCAACAATCACCGTTCCGGCTTGAAGCGCCAGGTCCACCTCGGCGAGGTTGCGGAAATTCTTGACCCTAAAGCGGTCGATGCGCATCGGTTCTCCACTTACTACTCGCCAGTATACGAGGCGGCGGCCTGACCGTACAGCGTCCGCTGCGCCTAGCTTTGCTCTAACGCTGAGGGTCGGATCGATCTTGTGAGTTGTTACGGCAATGACCCGTCCCTCACCCGATCGGGAACGTAACGCCTAGAAATAGTCGCACAGAGGTTCGAGCCCGAGGTCACATGACCGAGGAGGTGTTGCAGTGTCCCGGCAGCTCAGCCGGAGCTATAAGCCCACACACTTGCTCGACCGCCCGAACAGCGGTCAACCAGCGCCAGGATTGCCCGGATCCAGCCACCGACAGTGGACCAGAGAACCTATTGCGCTAGGTGATCAGCTCTTTCTCTCCATTGCCCTGCAGCTTGGCCACCTGCGTCATCTTCTTGTCGGATAGCTCGATAAGTATGGCGAGCAGGGCGCGGGCAGCGGCTGGCGTCAGCTCCGGCGGTTCGACGGGAAGGATCACATTGATTTGATTGTGCGACCGTTCGTCGTCATCGCTCATCGCTCCAGCTCAGCGCCCTGCGACTCTGGAAGCAAGATCTCGAACGGTTGAACCGTTCAAGCGATCAGGCTCAAACTGGCCAACAAGCCGGCGAGGTCGACAGTCAAGCGGTAAGCCATTAACGCGCTTTCGATGAGCTTCGGCGAGCATTAACCGACAGGGCGGCCGACCAGCTCTTGTACCGATGTAGTACATCACTACGTCGTGTATAATGCCTGCATGAGTGACGTAATCCAACCAACCAAAGTTTCCATTTCAGGGCGAGTATCGTTTGAGCAGGAGATTACGGCCACACAGGCCGCACAGATAATTGCCTTCATAGATTCATTTTCGGGGAATCCGCCCGAGGGAATGGAGAGCCTACTGCTGCCCCCGAAGCAGTCGCCGCAGCCTCTGCAAATCGCGGCGCCTCCAGCTGCCGGGGGCTTGTCAAGTCCGCGCGAGGCCTTGGAGCTATCTGGAGCGAAGACCAACCCTGAGCGAATAGTCGCATTTGCCCTCTATATCGCTCAGCAGGGTGGGCGAGAAACTTTTACAACCGAAGATATAAAGCCGCTCTTCAGGCAGGCTCGCGAACCTATCCCCGGGAATATTTCTCGCGACCTTGATGGAGCTATTAAGGCTGGCTGGATTACCGAGTCTGACACACGCGGGGAATACTACGTGGTGGGCAAAGCGCTAAGTGTCCTTGAGTCGGGTTTCGATGGCATTCGGACTAGTCGAGGAAATGGCTCGAAGCAGCGCCAACCCAATGGGAAGACTGGTCGAAAGTCTAAGGACATACCGGAAGTCTTCAAATCCATTGAGAGCTTCTCGTCGAGCATCGAGGGTTACGGCGACTACCATAAGCTGACCAAGAAGAGCGACAAGTTTCTCTGGGCGATCAACGCGGCAAAGCTGCAGGGCGTGCCATCGTTGACCAACCAAGAGGTGGTCTGGCTGACCGACCACCTTGGAGACGGGATACCCGCCAACAACATTGCAGGCAACGTTCGTCAGCACAAGAAGGCGGGCTACGTAAACCGCACACTGCAGGACGACAAGATCCGCATTCTCCCCGCGGGTGAAGAGTACCTCAAGGGTCTGAAGGATTGAATCGTATGCTTCCTAACGACCTCTCGACCGCCCTCGCAAAAGAGATAGATCCGACGCTTGCTGCCCAGCTCATCGAGGAAGCTAGGTCGCTAGAAGAGTCGTTCTTGCTTCGACGGTGGAAGTACACGGAGCTCGATGGTGGTCGGTTCGCCGAGGTTTCCGCTCGCATCGTCTATCATGCCGACTCGGGCAACTTGTCTCTAACCAAATCGGTCGACGACTGCCTGAAGTACGTTGACAACGGCCAGGTTGCTCACAACTTTCCCGAAAAGCAAGCTGCAATTCATTTCGCCAAAGTAATACGCTCTATCTATAAGCTTCGCAGTCAGCGCGGCGCGGTCCACGTATCGCCGACCTATACGGCCAACGAGATTGACTCGCGCCTTATTATCGAGTCAGCACGATGGGTACTGGCGGAGTTCATTAGAATATTCATCAAGTCGAAACCCGAGGAGGTTGCAAGTGCCATCCGGAACCTTGCAAGGTTTCCTCAGCCGCTAATCCGCACCTACGTTGATACTCCTTTGTTGCAGTCGATCAGCTTTACAGCGGAGGAAGAGGTGCTCGCGCACCTCCTGTACGCCGAAGAGGGCTTAGCTACGAACGATCTCACCACCAGGATTCCCAAAGACGCGTCTGGCATTCGTCGCGCACTCGGAAAACTGTCTTCAGGAAAATATCGTCAGATCGTTACTCGAAGTAGCCGGTGGTATATTACCGACCTGGGCATAAATCGAATCGAAGAGAAGATAGCGAACGAGGTCGCGCCCTGATTGCGGTTAGGTGAGCTGCTCGATCCGCTCGAAGATCTCCATGTCCGTTTGCTTCTGCCAGTCCGGCAGGTCGGCCCAGTCGGCCACGTAGGCGGGCTTCGGTTCAGGGATGTGCTTGTAGATCTGGCCAATCCAGCACAACGATACGAAGCGGCCCTTCTGTTCGCGGGTCAGCTTCGTGGCCGCGCCGGCCGTCGCCTGGATGAAGGCTGCCACCTGTTCGTACACTGCCGCCGCGCTCTGGCGTTCCCAGGCGGGCGTCTCGTCCCACGGCGCGATGTAGCCGGGCTTCGGCTCACCGGCGTAGTGCTTCGTGACGCCCGCGATCCAGGCTTCGCGGAAGATGCGGCCGTGCTCTTCGGACAACGAGAACTCCTTCATCAGGCGGGAACGGCCTTGAGCCGGGCAATCTCCTGCTCAAGGTGGCGAACGTGGGTGTCGGCTCGGAATGGGGCCAACTGCGGACGGAGCACGGCCAGTTTGCGGCCGACGTACCCAGCCGAGCCGGTCTGGCGCGCCACGTCGAGCGCGGCATTGCCATAGGTGACGAGTTGGTGGGTGTCGCGCCGCTGGACGCCAATCGTGGCCAGGTCCGTCAGGACACTACCCCGGCGACGTGGGGAAATGTCCTGGTAGAGGGCGTCCGTCAACGTGGCTTCGACCAGGTCCGGGCGGCCGAGCTCGACTTAGCAGGTTCCACGTTCCTCGGCGAGGCGCGAGCCCTCAAAGCGCAGCCAGCCGCTGGTGCGCACCGAACCATCCAAGCTCGTGACCTCTTCAGCCGTGGCCAGCGACTGCTCGCACGCGGCCAGGTTGCCGAGGCCGGCGTGGGTCTGAGCCTGGACTGCCGCTACCCAGTGGCGGGTGGACAGCTCCGGGTCGCCGCGGCGGGCGATGGATGCAGCTCCTTCAAGCAGTGGAGCGGCCTGGTCGAACTGGCGCTCGTACACCCCGATGAAGGCGTGTCGGGTCATGGCGCAGGCCCACAGGTCGAAGGCGGCCGCCTCCTTGCTGGCACTGGCCGCCAGGGCGTAGCGCTGGGCAGCATCCGTGTACTGGTCGCCGTCGAAGAAGATTTCGCCGCACAGCTGGAACAGGTCGGCGGCCGCCATGCACAGCTGTCGCCGCACTGCCGAGGTCTGCCGCTGCTGGAGCGCAGCCGTCAGGACACCGAGCTGCTTACGCACGACGGGTAGCGCCAGCTGCTTGGACTTGGACCGGGAGAAGACCTGCCACAGCTGGGCGTTCAATCGGTCGTACTCGGTAGCTGCGGCCCGCGCCGCTAATAGCTGATACCTCGGCACTCCTGCCACTGGCGTTTCGCCGGAGATTCCGAAATCTGTTCGGCACGTGTTCGGAAAGTCCGCCATGGTTCTCCCTGCCCACATGCGCCAAAATAAAAACCCTGAGCCGCCACCAGCGCGACACGCGGATGAGATCTAGTCATCTACGAGTCACTTAGTGCTGGTAGGTAGGCTCAGGTATCACACAACAGAAGCCTCGAAGCGAGGGGCTGTCGCGCATCTTTTATTACATGCCCATCCGTGCCAGTCGTCAAGCACGGCTGGTTAGATGCGGCCACACGCCCCCCTCGAGCTAACAGAAAGGGGGTTTTGAATGCCCGATCCCGCTTCACAACAACCTATTCGCGTCACCGCGCAAGAGCGCAGCCATCCGGCTGTCCGGAAGCTGGCTCGGGCGTGTATCGCCATCGCTCGACAGCAGCTCTGCACGGAGCGTCGCTCCGAGACCGGTAGCCAGCCGGCGGACCAGGAGGTGACGCATGACTGACCTCCAATGGTTCGAAGCAATCCCGCCGCGGAACGGCACGCCGACCGACCTGACCGCCATGTGCCGCGTGCTGGCCGATCGGCCGCAGCACGGCCTTCGCCGACTGCAACCGCTCGTCGTCTTCGAAGCTTGGTTCGCCCATGACCGGGTGCGCTGGCTGCTCGGCGTCGAACCCCGTATCGCTGGGTCACTGCCACAAGAGCTCGTCGCCCAACTGCCCGACATGGCGCTCCTGGAGACAGACGTGCCGGATCGGCCGGCGCCGGTCACGGCCCGCGAAGTTCACCTGACGAACAAGATCCACCCCGTCCGGCTGGATACCTCAGCTGGTGTCACGGCCGGGCTCGTACAGCTGCGGGAGTCGCTGCGACCGAGAGAGGCCGTTGTGGGTGAGCTGGGTGGTCGGACCAAGCCATCGTTCAACGCAAGTTCCGGTCAGTGAGTCGCCGTTGGAATGGCTGGGCTGGGTGCCGCCCCGTGAACCGACCAGCGACGAGCAACGAGGCTGGAAGACCAAGCTGGCCGAACCTCTTCTCGGAGTGCGCGGTGGGCTCGGCGCGGTCGCTGACCACCCGAAGCGGGCCGCCTAGCTGCTCCGCCCGGCCGTCTCCGCGCTGGGCTTGGCCAGTGGTTCGCACACGCGCATCTACGCGTCACCACAGCCGAGCAAGACGGCGGATCGCCTGATCCGCGTCATGGGCCGGGTGCGGTCGTTCTCCTGCATCACCAACGCCAGCGAGCTAGCCACCCTGCTCGGCTGGGCCCTGCACGGCTTGGAGGTGCCCGGTGGTCCGGGCGGCTTCGCGGCTCCGCCAGGTGACCTGCTCCACGACGCCTCAGCTGGAACCCTGACCCCGGCCAGCCGGCCCCTCGGGCAAAGCACCCATGCGACGGCTCGCGGTCAAGCGGTCTGGCTTCCACGTGCCAGCACCTGCTCTTGCGCCGGAGTGGGGCCAAGCTCGTCTCCTGCACGGAGAACATCGACGACACGCCGAGCGGCCGGCTGTTGTACGGCCTCCTAGCGGAGATCGCGGAGTTCTACTCCCGCAACCTCGCCCAGGAGGTCATGAAGGGTCTCTTGCGCAAGGCCGAGGAGGGCGGCACGCCGTTCCGCGCACCACTCGGTTACCTGAACGTCCGAGTGAAGATCAACGGCGTTGAGGTCGCTCGCGTAATTCCTGATCCAGACCGCGCCGAACTGGTGCGGTGGTGCTTCGAGCAGTACGCCACCGGCGAGTGGAACGCCGCCGATCTCGTGCTTGAAGCGCAGGCGAAGGGCCTCACGAGCAAGCCCGGACACAGCACTCCAGCCGGCGAGGTCGGCCTGACGACGATGTACTCGATGCTCAAAAACGCGTACTACATGGGCATCATCTCCTACCAAGGCATCCACTACGAGGGCAAACATGAGCCGCTCGTCGAACAGGAGGTCTGGTTGACCGTTCAAGATCAGCTCGCCGCCCGCACCCAGACTGGCGACCGAGACCGCAAGCACTCGCACTACCTGCGCAGCACGATCTACTGCTCGGACTGCCACGGACGGCTGGTCTTCTCGCAGAGCGCGGGCAACGGCGGATTATACTCGTACTACCACTGCGCCAAGAAGCGGACGCGGGCGAACAACTGCCGCCGCCCCGGCATGCGAGTCGAACGCATCGAGCAAGGCATCGCCGACTTCTATCGCCGCTTCGAACTCAAAGCCGAGCATGTCCAGCTCATCCAAACGGGTGTACGCAACGAGTTCGCCACCCAGCAGGCCGAGGCACAAGCCGGAGCCGCCCGAGCCGAGAGGCGCCAAGCGCAGCTCAACGACGAGCGCCAAAAGCTCCTACAGGCGCACTACGCCGGCCACGTGCCCGGCGATCTCCTCGGCGCTGAGATGAGCCGCTTGACTCGCGCCCTCACCGAGGCCGAAGTCGAGCTGAAGGCGGCTCGCGCGACCACCACGGAGGTCGAAGCCACCTTGTCAGCTGCTCTGGTGGCCGCCGGCCACTGTCACCGCGCCTACCTGACCGCCGACGAGAACGTCCGGCGCCAGACCAACCAAGGGTTCTTCGCCAAGCTGTTCATCGGGCACGACGGCAGCGTCGAACAAGTCGAGCTGAACGAGCCGTTTGCCACGCTCATGTCACCGACTCTCGTCCAAGCGATGGCTCCGCACCAAACGGCCACGATTCCGCCCCAAGTCGCCGGAGACGAGACGGACGGGCTGGCCGCCTGCACGCCACCGCCGCCACGCCCCACGGCGTCATCGGCGCATTCGGCGAATATCGTGACGCGCATCACGTCGTGACAGAACGCGAAAACAGCGCCACGGATCGTGACGCTGTTTTCATTGCTAACGGTGTGAATAAGACAAACCTGGTGGGCGCAGCAGGGTTCGAACCTGCGACCGCTCGGGTGTAAGCCGAGTGCTCTTCCGCTGAGCTATGCGCCCCGCCGGCGGATCCGGCGTACGAAGCCAGATCCGCCGGGGAAATCCATCAGGCCAGTGCGGCGACGGCCTTCTTCCACGCCGACTGGTCGCGGGCTTCGCCGGGCGAGTTGACCTCGGCGAAGCGGACGATGCCGTCGGTGTCGATGAGGAAGGTGCCGCGGACCGCCATGCCGGCCTTGTCGTTGAAGACGCCGTACGACTGGGCGACCGCGCCGTGCGGCCAGAAGTCCGAGAGCAGCGGGAACTGGTAGTTCTGCTGTTCGGCCCAGACCTTGAGCGAGAAGACCGCGTCGACGGATACGCCGAGGATCTGCACGCCCTGGGTGTCGTAGTCGGCGAACTCGTCGCGCAGCTGGCAGAGCTCGCCGGTGCAGGTCCCGCTGAACGCGAACGGGAAGAAGACCAGCAGCACCGGCTTGTCGCCCTTGAACGACGACAGCGTGACGGGCTGCTTGTTGTAGTCGTTGAGCGTGAAGTCCGGGGCTGGCGTACCGACCTCGACGGCCATGCGGCGAATCCTCTCCGAAAGCGATCACGAAACCTGCGCCGACAACCCTATCGTGTCACTGGCGCAGGTCCGGGTTCACCGCTGTTTCGCCTTCGAGGATTTCGGCGACACGAGGCGCGTGCCGAGCCAGTCGGCTCCCACGCTGATGTTGGCGGTCTGTGACAGACCGACCTGCGGCACGGCTTCGGCGATCTCGCTGGGCTCGACGTGTCCGGGCTGTCCCGTCTTGGGGGTCAGGACCCAGATCACCCCGTTCTCGTCCAGCGGCCCTCGGGCGTCGACCAGGGCGTCGCCCAGGTCACCGTCGTCTTCGCGCCACCACAGCAGCACGACGTCGATGACTTCGTCGGCGTCCTCGTCGAGGAGTTCGGCGCCGATCTCCTCGATCGCCGCGCGGACGTCCTCGTCGACGTCCTCGTCCCAGCCGATCTCCTGGACCACCATGTCCGGCTTGATGCCAAGGCTCTCGGCGACGCCGGCAGTGCCTGCGTCTCCCGCGGCGACCACTGCTTCCACTCCTCCAACTACGACGGAGCGCGGTGGTCTGGCACGCAGCTGAACCTGCGCCGGCCACCACACTCGGGTACACGGTTGTCGATAGCGAACACTGGCGCGGCGCTGCGCGCAACCGTCCACACCGGATCTTTGACAAGTCGTGTCGCAGCGTGGTGGCCCCCCGGGGCCTTCGGTGCCCCCGGGACAGGTTCCTGTGGGCAGTGTCGCACGACCGCTCCGGCAACCCCCGGAAACCTCTCCTCTAGTGTTGTGGAGAAGAAAACGCGCGCGCGATACACCGCGCGCGGGGAGTGACGCACTCGGGGCGACCCTTGTTACCGGGCAGTAAAGGTGACGGGAGCCGGGCCGGGGACGACGATGGAACTCGGCGTGCACTCCCGCCCAGCAGCTACAACGGCTACAACCAGCTACAAGGAGACCCCTTGGCCCCGCAGAACGACGGCGCCTCCGGCAAGGAGACCCCGGCACGCGTACGTGTCATCCGTGACGGACTCGCGGCACACCTGCCCGACATCGATCCGGAGGAGACCGCCGAGTGGCTGGACTCCTTCGACGAGGCCCTGGCCAGGGGTGGCCAGCAGCGCGCCCGCTACCTGATGCTGCGCATCCTGGAGCGAGCCCGCGAGCGCAACGTCGGCGTGCCCGCGCTCACGTCCACGGACTACGTGAACACCATCCCCACGGAGAACGAGCCGTGGTTCCCCGGCGACGAGGAGATCGAGCGCCGCTACCGCCGTTACATCCGCTGGAACGCCGCGATCATGGTGCACCGCGCGCAGCGGCCCGGTGTCGGCGTCGGCGGGCACATCTCGACCTACGCGTCCTCGGCCGCCCTGTACGAGGTGGGCTTCAACCACTTCTTCCGCGGCAAGGACCACTCCGGCGGCGGTGACCAGGTCTTCTTCCAGGGTCACGCCTCCCCCGGCATGTACGCGCGGGCCTTCCTCGAGGGCCGCCTGTCCGCGCAGCAGCTCGACGGCTTCCGCCAGGAGTACAGCCACGCGGGCGAGGGCGGCGGCCTGCCGTCGTACCCGCACCCGCGGCTGATGCCGGACTTCTGGGAGAACCCCACGGTGTCGATGGGCCTCGGCCCGATGAACGCCATCTACCAGGCGCGGTTCAACCGCTACCTGCGCGACCGCGGCATCAAGGACACCAACGACCAGCACGTGTGGGCGTTCCTCGGCGACGGTGAGATGGACGAGCCGGAATCGCGCGGCCTCATCCACGTGGCCGCCGGCGAGGGCCTCGACAACCTGACCTTCGTGATCAACTGCAACCTGCAGCGGCTCGACGGTCCGGTGCGCGGCAACGGCAAGATCATCCAGGAGCTCGAGTCGTACTTCCGCGGCGCGGGCTGGAACGTGATCAAGGTCATCTGGGGCCGCGAGTGGGACTCGCTGCTGCACGCCGACCGCGACGGCGCCCTGGTCAACCTGATGAACGTGACGCCGGACGGCGACTACCAAACGTACAAGGCCAACGACGGCGCGTACGTGCGTGAGCACTTCTTCGGCCGCGACCCGCGCACGAAGGACCTGGTCAAGGACCTCTCCGACGGCGACATCTGGAACCTCAAGCGCGGTGGTCACGACTACCGCAAGGTGTACGCCGCGTACAAGGCGGCCATGGAGCACCACGGCCAGCCGACGGTGATCCTCGCCCACACCATCAAGGGCTACGGCCTGGGCCCGGCGTTCGAGGGCCGCAACGCCACGCACCAGATGAAGAAGCTCACGCTCGACGACCTGAAGCTGTTCCGCGACGCCCAGCGCATCCCGATCAGCGACGCCGAGCTCGAGCGCGACCCGAAGCTGCCGCCGTACTTCCACCCGGGCCCCGACTCGCCCGAGATCGAGTACATGATCGGCCGCCGCAAGGCGCTGGGCGGCTACCTGCCCGAGCGCCGGCCGAAGCACGCCAAGGCGCTGGTGCTGCCGGGCGACAAGGTCTACGAAGGCATCCGGCGGGGCTCGGGCAAGCAGGAGGTCGCCACCACCATGGCGTTCGTCCGGCTCGTGCGCGAGCTCGCGAAGGACTCGGAAATCGGCAAGCGCGTGGTGCCGATCATCCCGGACGAGGCCCGCACGTTCGGTCTCGACTCGATGTTCCCCACGGCCAAGATCTACAACCCGCACGGCCAGACGTACACGTCGGTCGACGCGAGCCTGATGCTGGCCTACAAGGAGTCCGAGAAGGGCCAGCTGCTGCACGAGGGCATCAACGAGGCGGGCTCCACCGCGTCGTTCACGGCCGTCGGCACCTCGTACGCCACGCACGGCGAGCCGATGATCCCGATCTACATCTTCTACTCGATGTTCGGGTTCCAGCGCACCGGCGACGGCCTGTACGCGGCGGCGGACCAGATGGCCCGCGGCTTCGTGCTCGGCGCCACCGCGGGCCGCACCACGCTCACCGGTGAGGGCCTGCAGCACGCCGACGGGCACTCGCTGCTGCTGTCGGCGACCAACCCGGCCGTGGTGGCCTACGACCCGGCGTACTCGTTCGAGATCGCCCACATCGTCCGCGACGGTCTGCGGCGCATGTACGGCGAGACCGGGCCGCACGGCAACGGCGAGAACATCTTCTACTACCTCACGATCTACAACGAGCCCTACCAGCAGCCCGCCGAGCCGGAGAACCTCGACGTCGACGGCCTGCTCAAGGGTCTCTACAAGTACGCGGACGCTCCGGCCGGCGACGGCCCGGAGGCGCACATCCTCGTGTCCGGCGTCACCATGCCGGACGCGCTCAAGGCCCAGAAGCTGCTGGCCGACGAGTGGGGCGTGCGCGCTGCGGTGTGGTCGGCCACGTCGTGGACCGAGCTGCGCCGCGAGGCCGTGGAGATCGACCACGACAACCTGCTGCACCCGGCCGACAGCCCCCGCGTGCCCTACGTCACGCAGGCGCTCTCGGGGGTCAACGGGCCGGTCGTGGCGGTGTCGGACTGGATGCGCGCGGTGCCGGACCTGATCCGCCCGTGGGTGCCCACCGACATGCTCACGCTCGGCACCGACGGGTTCGGGTTCTCCGACACCCGCCCGGCCGCGCGGCGAAAGTTCCTCGTGGACGCGCAGTCGATCGTGGTCGGCGCCCTCACGGCGCTCGCCAAGCGCGGCGAGGTGGCGCAGGACAAGGTGACCGAAGCGGTGCGCCGCTACCGGCTCGACGACATCACGGCCGCCGGGCCGCAGACGTCGGACTCGGGCAACGCGTAAGCATCGGTCGCGTCAGCACTGGTCGCAGCAAGACCCTCCGGGCCGCACAATGGCCCGGAGGGTCTTGCCGCGTCCGGACCCCGGCCTACTAAGCTAGACATCGGATGTATCCAAGCTCTCAGGACACTTTCCACGCCTGAGAGCCGCCAGCGCCTGAGGAAGGGTGATCGCGCGTGACCCAGCGTCGTCTGCCGCGGCCGAGTGAACTCAAGCAGATCCTGCGGCCGAAGCCGATCGTGCTCAACCCGACCGAACGGCGCCTGGCCAACGCGCACACGATCGCCGACCTGCGGATGATCGGGCGCAAGCGCACGCCGCGCGCCGCGTTCGACTACACCGACGGCGCGGCCGAGCTCGAAGACAGCCTGCTGCGCGCCCGCCAGGCCTACCGGCGCGTGGAGTTCCACCCCAACGTGCTGCGCGGCGTGTCCGATGTGGACACCACGAGGACGGTGCTGGGCAAGACCTCGGCGCTGCCGTTCGGCTTCGCGCCCACCGGCTTCACGCGCATGATGCAGCACGAGGGTGAGAGCGCCGTCGGCCGCGTGGCGCAGCGCAACGGCATCCCGATGGGCCTCTCGACGATGGCGACCACCTCGATCGAGGACCTCGCCGTGGCGGCGCCCGAGGCGCGCAAGTGGTTCCAGCTCTACGTGTGGCGCGACCACGGCGCCGGCGAAGATCTGATGAATCGCGCGTGGGAGAACGGCTACGACACGCTCCTGCTCACCGTCGACACCCCGGTGGCCGGTGCGCGCATGCGCGACGTGCGCAACGGCCTCACGATCCCGCCGGCGCTCACGCTCAAGACGTTCGCCGACGGCGCGATGCACCCGGCGTGGTGGTTCAACCTGCTCACCACCGAGCCGCTGAGCTTCGCCTCCCTGAACCACTTCGACGGCACCGTGGCCGAACTGCTGGCCCAGCTCTTCGACCCGACGCTCGACTTCGACGACCTCGACTGGGTGCGCCGCACCTGGCCCGGCAAGCTCGTGGTCAAGGGCGTGCAGAACGTGGCCGACGCGCGCGACGTGGTGAAACACGGCGCCGACGGCGTGGTCCTGTCCAACCACGGCGGGCGCCAGCTCGACCGCGCGCCGACGCCGCTCGAGCTGCTGCCGGCCGTGCTCGACGAGCTGCAGGGCAACGCCGAGGTGTGGGTCGACACCGGCATCCTCTCCGGCGGCGACATCGTGGCCGCGATCGCGCGCGGCGCCGACTTCGTGCTCGTCGGCCGCGCGTTCCTCTACGGCCTGATGGCCGGCGGCGAACGCGGGGTGCAGCGCTGCGTCGACATCCTGCGCACGGAAATGATCCGGACCATGCAGCTGCTCGGCGTGCGCCGCGTCGAAGACCTGCGCCCCTCACACGTCACCCTTCGCTAGGCCCTTCTGGCACTCGGCCCCCCCAATGTGGCGTTCGTTGCGTCGACTGCACCGAACGCCACATTCGTTGCGCCCAACGCACCCAACGCCACATTGGGGACGTCCCACGCATTGGTCCAGACGTGCGACACCGGGTTGACGTACCGGTGGGTCTGTGACGAGTATCTCTGCCACCTCGTGAAAGGCCGTTTCCGCGATCCGGAAACGGCGGTCCCCCCTCGGAGGTCGGCGTGTTCGTGCAGGACCTGGCTCCACTCGGTGGTTTAGGACTTTCGGCGCTGGTCGCGGTGGTGCCGCTGGCCGTGGTGCTGGTGCTGCTGGGGGTGGTCCGGACCAAGGCGCACCACGCCGCGTTGATCGGCCTCGCGGTGGCGCTCGTCGTGGGGATCGCCGCGTACGGGATGCCGGTGGGACAGGCGATTTCCGGTGCGCTGCAAGGAGCGGCTTTCGGCCTGTTCCCGATCCTGTGGATCGTGGTCAACGCGCTGTGGGTGTACCGGATCACCGTGCGCACCGGGCACTTCGACGTGCTGCGCCGCTCGTTCGGCCGGATCTCCGACGACCCGCGGCTGCAGGCGCTGATCATCGCGTTCTGCTTCGGCGCGCTGATGGAGGCGCTGGCCGGGTTCGGCGCGCCCGTGGCGATCAGCGCGGTGATGCTCGTGGCCGTCGGGTTCAAGCCGGGCAAGGCCGCCGTGGTGGCGCTGGTCGCGAACACCGCGCCGGTGGCGTTCGGCGCCATGGGCACCCCGGTGGTCACGCTGGCCCAGGTTTCGGGTCTGCCGCTGGAGCAGGTGTCCTCGATCGTCGGCCGACAGACGCCATTGCTGGCACTGTTCGTGCCGCTGCTGCTGGTGATCATCGTCGACGGCAAGCGCGGCCTGCGCGAGACGTGGGTGCCGGCGCTGGTGTGCGGCGTCGCGTTCGGCGTGGTGCAGTTCCTCGCGTCCAACTACGTGTCACCGCAGCTGGCGGACATCGGTGCGGCGCTCGCCGGCGCCGCCGCGCTCGTGGCGCTGCCGATGACGCGCCGCGCGGTGCCCGAGGAGGTCCGCGCGCAGGTGCTCACCGGCACGCGCACCGCGACGCTCGACCGGCCCGACGAGCGCGGCGAGGTCGTGCGCGCCTACCTGCCGTACGCGTTGATCATCGTGATCTTCTCGCTCGCGCAGGTGCCGCCGATCAAGAAGCTGCTCGACGCGGCCACCTGGAAATTCCATTGGTTCGGCCTCGACGTGCACGGCCCGGACGGCAAAGCGGTGTCCGGCAACACGTTCTCGCTGCCGTTCCTCAACACCGGTGGCACGCTCGTGCTCATCGCCGGGCTGCTCACGCTCGTGGCGCTCAAGGTCGCCGGCGGCACGGCCGGGCGCGAATGGCTGGCGACGGTGAAGGAACTGCGCTTCGCGATCGTGACGGTGACCGGGGTGCTCGCGCTGGCCTACGTGATGAACCTGTCCGGCCAGACCAGCACCATCGGCACGTTCATCGCCGCCGCCGGCGCCGGGCTCGCGTTCCTCTCCCCCGTGCTCGGCTGGTTCGGCGTCGCCGTGTCGGGATCGGACACCTCGGCCAACGCGCTCTTCGGCGCCCTGCAGGTCACGGCCGCGCACCAGACGGGGCTGCCCGCCGACCTGCTCGCGGCGGCCAACAGCTCCGGCGGGGTGCTGGGCAAGATGATCTCGCCGCAGAACCTCACCATCGCCTGCGTCGCGGCGAACCTGCCCGGCGAGGAGGGGAAGCTGCTGCGCAAGGTGCTGCCGTGGAGCCTGGGGCTGCTGCTGGTGATGTGCCTCATCGTGCTCGGGCAGAGCACGCCGGTGCTCAGCTGGATGCTGCCGTGACCGCCCGATTCGCGGCCACGCGCTTGGCCGAGCGGTTCCAGTTCCACCAGCCGTGCACGACCAGCCCGGCGAACACCACGTAGATCGCGGCGGAGAAGTACAGGCCCGAGGAGATCTGCAGCGGCACGCCGATCGCGTCGACCACCAGCCACACACCCCAGAACTCGACCAGCCCCGCGCCCTGCGCACCGAACGCGACGAGCGTGCCGACGAAGATCGCGGCGTCCGGCCAAGGCGCCCACGACGCGTGCAGCGCCTGCAGCACCAGGGCCATCACCACGGTGCCGGCCACGAACGCGCCAAGCATCACCCACCGCTCGGTCGGGCGCGCGGTGCGCACCACCACGCCGTTCACGGGATCGGTGCGCCGGCGCCACGCCCACCACCCGTAGAGCGAGATCAACAGGATCGCGATCTGGCGGCTGGCCAGGCCGCCGAGGTCGGCCGACACATAGACGGAGAACAGCAGGATCGTTGCGCCGACCTGCACGGGCCAGGTCCACAGCGTGCGCCGGTCGGCCAGGAACACCACCGCGAGCGCGAGCACCTGCCCCGCGAGCTCCGCGATCGAGATCCACTGGCCGAACACCGTGACACCGTGCTGCAGCAGGAAGTCCACGTCCGCACCTCTCTCGTCCCCCAGTGACCTTGGCGAGAACACCGGTGGCGGGCGAGGGATTCCCCGGGATGTGAGGCACGCGACACGATCCCGGCACGCGGACAGGCCCGGTGCCCACCCGATGCACCGGGCCTGTCGAACCGCGCCGGAGTCAGTGCTCGACGCGGTTGAACCCGACCGGCGGGGTCGGGGTGTCCGTGGTGGGCTGGTGGCCGTTTCCCGGTTGCGCGACCGGGGTGGTCGCGGTGGCCTGAGCGGTCCGGGCCGGCGCACCCGCGGGAGCCTGGGCCTGCCCGCCGACCTGACGCTGCTGACCGGGCCGGCCGCCGGTGCCGAGCTGGCCCTGCAGGTTCGTGAGCCAGCCACCCCAGCGGTCCTGGGCCGGCTTGATGAGGCCGCCGCCGAACCCGACCACGATCACGCCGCCGATGGTCGCCAGCACCGTGATGAGCACCGGGCCGGTGATGGCCGTGGCGATGTTGACCTGGCCCAGCGCGGCGATGATGCCGAACGCCATGATCAGCCAGTAGGCCACGGTGCCGAGTAGCCGCCCGGCCGGACGCGTGGACATCGCCGAGTGCACGACGTCCCGCACGACCTTCGCGATGGCGGCCGCCACCACGATCAGCACCAGCGCCACGACGATGCGCGGCAGGAAGGCGATGATGTCGTTGAGCAGCTGGCTGACCGGATTCGACTGACCGAACACGCCGAACGCCAGCTGGAGCGCGATGAGCAGAATGAAGTAGTAGACCAGTTTCACGAGGATGCCGGTGGCGTCGACATTCGCCTGCTTCATCATTCCGGTCAGGCCCGTCTTCTCGACGAGCCGGGAAAACCCGAGCTTTCCGAGCACCAGTGACAGCGCTTTGGACACCGCTTTCGCGATCAACCAGCCGATCAGCAGGATGATCAGAAAACCGACGAGTTTCGGGACGAACGTGGCCACCAGATTCCAGGCCTGTCCGAGTCCGTCCTTGAGTTGCTCACCCACGCTGGCTCCCTTCGTCGTGGATTCCCGTGCGGACCGCCGCAGCGGGTCGATGATCAGGTACCCAGCCAGCGGGAGTGCGTTGCACCACGATCGAGTGAGACGACTGGCGCCGGAAGATCAATCGCGGCCATACTTGTCTTACCGGTGGGGACCGGGGAGACGAGGCCGTCCGGCGCAGCGTAAACCGCAAGCGCCGGGCGGCCTCGAGCATTTGCCCCCTCCGACAGCTTTTGCGCACACGAATCGCGGCGCGAGCCGACGAGGTCAGGGCCTGGCGCAATCGCCGGCCAGGGGAATCACAGCCCGGGTATTCACACCAGCCGTATTCAGCGGGTGTTCGTGTCGTCGCCCTGCGAATACCCTTCGGGTTTCGCGAACCCCCTCACGGGTTTCACAGGACGACGACACGCGTTCACCGAACGGACACTCAGGCCGCGCGAAGCGCGTCGCGCAGTTTCACCTTGGCACCGGTGCGCATCACCGCGTTGCGGTAGATCCGGGCGGCCAGCCACACCAATCCCGGAATCAGCAGCACCACGAGCCCCACCGACACCACGGCCTCCCACACCGGCACCCCGCCCATCGCGAGCCGCATCGGCATGAGCGTCGGCGCGAACACCGGGATGATCGAGAGCACCTCGGCGAACTTGTTCGACGGGTCCGACGGCAGCACCGAGATGCCCACCACGTAGCCGACGATCACGAGCATCAGCACCGGCGACACGGCGCCGCTCACGTCCTCCTGCCGCGACACGAGCGCGCCGAGGGCCGCGAACACGATCGAATACATGAAGAACCCGAGCAGGTACCACACGACCAGCCAGACGACCGTGCCGATGGCCGCCGAGAGCGAGATGGTGAGCACCCCCGTCCCCAGGCCCGCCGCGATGCCGACCACGCCGATCGCGAGCATCTGGATCAACCCGACCGTGCCGATGCCGAGCACCTTGCCCGCCATCAGCTGCCACGGCTTGATGGTGGACAGCAGCAGCTCGACCACGCGCGAGGTCTTCTCCTCGACCACGCCCTGCGCCACGGTCTGGCCGTTGAGCAGCAGCGACATGTAGATGAGGATGCCCGCGATGATGCCGAGCACGAGCTGCTGGCCGTCGTAGTCGTACGGTTTCTCCAGCGGCGGCAGCTCGTCGATGCGCGCGGCCGCGACCGCGGCGTCCACCTTCGCCGGGTCACCGCGCTGCGCGATGATCTCCGAGTTCTGCGCGACGCGGCCGGCGAGCACGGTGAGCACGTTCTTGAGGTTGCCGTCGAGGTCCTTCTCGACCTGCACGTGCACGCGGTCGGCGCCCTGCACCAGCAGCGCGTCGATCGAGCCGTCCTTCAGCTTCGCGATCCCGGCCTGCTCGTCGGCGACGGGCTGCGTGGCGATGTTCTGCCCCACCGAACTCCCGATGGCCGTGAGCGGTGCCGAGAGCGGTGCCGCGGCCGGCACGAAGCCGACGGTCGCGTCGGGACCGCTGCTACCGCCGAACAGCTTCAGCACGAAGATGCCGACGACGATGAGGATCAGCAGCACGAGCGTGCTGATCCGGTAGGCCTTGGACTTCAGGCGCGTGCTGATCTCGCGCGAGGCGACCAGGCCGACCCCGGACATCGGGCTCATGCGGATGTCGGGCGTGCTCATGCCGCCGCCTCCTCGTGGTGGTGCTCGGTCACGACGGACCGGAACAGGTCGGTCAGGGACGGGAGCTTGCGCGTGAACTCGCGCACCGGCCCGGTCGCCAGCGCCGCGCGGATCACGAGCTGGTCGTCGGCACCGTCGGCCAGCTCGAGCTCCGTGACCGCACCGTCGCGGCCCAGCACCGTGACGCCGGGCAGGTTCGCGGCCCAGCCGTCGCCCGACTGGGGCGCGTCGACGAGCAGCCGCACGGCGCCGCCGGCCCGCAGCTGCGAGACGGTGCCCATCGCCTCCATCCGTCCACTCCGGACGATCCCGATGCGGTCGCACAGGCGCTCCACCAGATCCAGCTGGTGGCTGGAGAACACCACCGGCACGCCGTCGGCCGCCTTCTCCTTGAGCACCTTGCTCATCACGTCGACCGCGACCGGGTCGAGGCCCGAGAACGGTTCGTCGAGCACGAGGATGCGCGGCTCGTGCACGAGCGCGGCGGCGAGCTGCACGCGCTGCTGGTTGCCGAGGCTGAGCTTCTCGACCTCGTCGTCGCGGCGCCCGGCCACGCCGAGGCGTTCGGTCCAGCGCTCGGTCGAGGCCTTCGCGTCGGCCGCGGTCATGCCGTGCAGCCGCGCCAGGTAGGTCAGCTGCTCGCCCACCTTCATCTTCGGGTACAAACCGCGCTCTTCCGGCATGTAGCCGATGTGGCGCCGGGTTTCGTGCGTGATCGGCGAGCCCGCGAACCGCACCTCGCCCGCGTCCGCGCTGAGCACCCCGAGCGCGATGCGCATCGTGGTGGTCTTGCCCGCGCCGTTGCTGCCCACGAAGCCGAACAGCTCGCCGGGGCGCACGTCGAAAGTCATCTTCTCCAGCGCCACGACCTTGCCGTAGCGTTTGGAGATCGCGTCGATCTCCAGTCCGGGCTCTGGCATACGCCCTTTCCCCCTTGTTGTCGGTTTCGGTGACGTACATCACCGGTTACGGATCGTAGAGTTACCGCTGGACGGTGCCTAGCGCCCGGGGTTGCGTGTCCGCCGCCGAAAGTTGCCGATCGAATGTCCAACTAGGATTCCCCCGGAGGATCGGAACGAATGGCTGAGACGACGGGGCGCCGGGTCCCCAAGCACCACGGGTTGTCGGCGAAGACGCTGCGCTCCCTCGATCACGCTTCGGGGCGGCTCGCGAGCGCGAGCGTCGCCGTGATGGAACGCCGGCTGGTGTGGTTCGGGCGGCTGCCCGCCGACCAGCGGGCGAGCGTGCTGCTGATCACGCAGGCGGGGGCGGCGGGGTTCGTCGACTGGCTGCGGGATTCGAAGGAAGCGCTCAAGCTCACCACCGAGGCGTTCCGCGACGCGCCCGCCGAGCTGTCGCGCTGGGTCAGCCTGCGCCAGGCCGTGGGCATGGTGCGGCTCGCGATCGAGGTGTTCGAGGAGCAGCTGCCGGAGTTCGCCGCGAACGAGGCCGAACGCGCGGCGCTGATCGAGGGAATCCTGCGCTACGGCAGGGAGATCGCGTTCGCCGCGGCCAACTCGTACGCGGCGGCGGCTGAGGCGCGCGGTGCATGGGACGCGCGGCTCGAGGCGCTCGTGGTCGACGGGATCGTGCGCGGCGACGCCGAGGAGGCCGTGCTTTCGCGCGCGGCCGCGCTCGGCTGGGACCCGGCGTCGGCCGCGACCGTGATCGTGGGCAACCCGCCGTCGGAGGACCCGCCGACGGTGGTGTTCGAGGTCCGCAGCCGCGCCGCGCGCGTGGGCCGGCCCGTGCTGCTGTCGGTGCAGGGCTCCCGGCTGGTGATCGTGATCGGCGGCCCGACCGACGGCGGGGTGAAGGAGCGCGAGACGCTCTCGCGCATGTCGGCGGTGTTCGCCGACGGCCCGGTGGTGGCCGGCCCGACCGTGCCGTCGCTGGCCGAGGCGCACCACAGTGCGGCCGAAGCCCTGTCCGGCCTGCGCGCGGTGGTCGGCTGGCCCGGCGCGCCGCGACCCGTCCGCTCCGACGACCTGCTGCCCGAGCGCGCGCTCTCCGGCGACCCGGAGGCCGAGCGGCTGCTGGTAGAGCTCGTCGCACGGCCGCTCGAAGAGGCCGGCCCCGCGCTGCAGCGCACGGTGGAGACCTACCTGGAGAGCGGCGGGGTGCTCGAACGCTGCGCGCAGACGTTGTTCGTGCACCCCAACACCGTGCGGTACCGGCTGCGCAAGGCCGCCGAGCTCACCGGCCGCAACCCGACCGAACCGCGGGACGCGTTCGTGTTGCGGGCCGCGCTCACCGTCGGCCGCCTCGCCCGCGGCCGGGGCCTGTGGTGACTCGGTGTCACGATCTTGGGCACAACCGGGTCCCGTGACCGACTTCACGGCAAGCGATGGTTGAATCCCACAAGGCATCTGGGTTAAGGGCAAGGATCCACCGCGGGTCTTTGGAGGTTTCCTCCAATTCCGCTCCACGGACTTGGTGACCGGCCGCATCCGGGGGACGCGGCCGGGCATGGTGTCATAGACGGCGTGACAGCAGCAGTCCTCTCCCCCGGCCAGGGCTCCCAGGCCCCCGGCATGCTCTCCCCCTGGCTCGAGTTCGACGGCGCCCGCGCGCGCGTCGAGGAGTGGTCGGCCCGCGCCGGGCTCGACCTCGTCCGCCTCGGCACGGAAGGCGACGCCGAGGAGATCCAGGACACCGCGGTCGCGCAGCCGCTGATCGTCGCGCTCTCGCTGCTCTCGTTCGAGCGCCTGCAGCAGGTGGCGCCGGTCGCCGACGACGCGCCGGTGGCCGGACACTCCGTGGGCGAGCTCGCCGCGGCCGCGATCGCCGGGGTGCTGACCCCGGCCGACGCCGTTGCGCTGGCCGCGGTGCGCGGCGCCGAGATGGCCAAGGCCTGCGCGCTCGAGCCGACGTCGATGGCGGCCGTGATGCTCGGTGACCCCGAGCAGGTCGTCGCGTGGCTCGAAGAGCGCGGCCTGACCCCGGCCAACCGCAACGGCGCCGGCCAGATCGTCGCCTCGGGCGCCGCCGACGCCATCGAGCGGATCGTCGCCGAACCCCTTGAAGGCACGAAGATCCGTGCGCTCAAGGTCGCGGGAGCCTTCCACACGCCGTACATGGCGCCGGCGGAAGACGCCCTTCGCGAGCACGCCGCCGGCCTCACCCCGGCCGACCCCACGCGCCCGCTGCTGTCGAACGCCGACGGCACCGTGGTCACCAGCGGCACCGAGTACCTGCGACGGCTCGTCGCGCAGGTCACCCGGCCCGTGCGCTGGGACCTCACGATGGACGGCCTCGTGTCGCTCGGCGTGAGCAGCACCGTCGAACTCGCGCCCGCGGGCACGCTGACCGGTCTGGTCAAGCGCCAGCTCAAGGGTGTCGTCACCACAACCACCGCGCTGAAGACGCCGGACGAGCTGGCGAAGCTGCGCGAGGAGGACGCCCAGTGACCGACCGCCCCAGCCTGCGCCTCAGCACGGGCCCTGCCAGCACCCGGATCCTCGGCGTCGGCAGCCACCAGCCGGAGAAGGTCGTGACCAACGACGACCTTTCGCAGCTCATGGACACCAACGACCAGTGGATCCGCGAGCGCGTGGGCATCATCGAGCGCCGCTTCGGCAGCGAAGACGAGCTGCTCGTCGACTACGCCGTCGCCGCGGGTGAAGCCGCCATGGCCGACGCGGGTGTCGACCCGTCCGAAGTGGACACGGTCATCCTGCCGAACTGCACGATGCCCACGCAGATCCCCAACGCCGCCGCCCAGGTCGCGGCCCGGCTCGGCATCCCGAGCCCCGGTGCCTTCGACCTCAACGCCGCGTGCGCCGGGTTCTGCTACGGCCTCGGGGTCGCCTCGGACCTCGTCCGCGCCGGCTCGGCGAAGAAGGTGCTCGTGATCGGCGCCGAGAAGCTCACCGACGTGGTGGACCCGACCGACCGCGCCAACGCGATCATCTTCGCCGACGGCGCGGGCGCCGCGGTGGTCGGCGGCTCCGACGAGCCGGGCATCGGCCCGGTCGTGTGGGGCAGCGCCGGTGACCTCGTGGACCTGATCACCATGCGCGACGGCAAGTGGATCTACCAGGAGGGCCAGTCGGTCTTCCGGTGGGCCACCACGAAGATCGCGCCGATCGCCATGCGCGCGCTCGAGGCCGCGGGCCTGCAGCCGTCCGATGTGGACGTGCTGATCCCGCACCAGGCCAACCTGCGCATCGTCGAGTCGATCGCGAAGAAGCTGAAGGCCGCCGGCGCGCGCGAGGACCTCGTCGTGGCCGACGACATCAAGTACTCGGGCAACACGTCGTCGGCGTCGATCCCGCTGGCGCTGGACCACATGCGCAAGGCGGGCACCGCGAAGCCGGGCGACGTGGTCCTGGCGATCGGCTTCGGCGCCGGGCTCTCGTATGCCGGGCAGGCCTTCGTCTGCCCCTGATGGATACTTCCCTCGCGAGCGCCGTGCTCGCGAGGTGGACCTGAAGAAGAACCGAGAAGGGAACAACTCCAATGGCTGACAACGCTGAGATCCTCGCCGGCCTCGCCGAGATCGTCGAAGAGGTGGCCGGTGTGGCTCAGGACGACGTCACCGCCGAGAAGTCGTTCGTGGACGACCTGGACATCGACTCGCTGTCGATGGTCGAGATCGCCGTGCAGGCCGAGGACAAGTTCGGCGTCAAGATCCCGGACGACGAGCTCGCCAACCTGAAGACCGTGGGCGACGCGGTGAACTACGTGTCCGCCAACCAGAAGTAAGTCCTCTTCGTACCCGGGCCGGGGAAGCTCCCCGGTCCGGAGCCGAGACCTTGGGGAGACACCCATGAGCAACATCGACGTCGTGATCACCGGGATGGGGGCGACCACGCCCCTCGGCGGGGACGTCGCGTCCACCTGGGACGGTCTGCTGACCGGTCGCAGCGGTGTCCGCAGGATCCCGGCGGACTGGCCCGAGGAACTGGGCCTGCCGGTGCTGATCGGCGCGACGCTCGCCGTCGAGCCGTCCGAGGTCCTGCCGCGGGTGCAGGCGCGGCGGCTGGACCGGTGCGAGCAGGTGGCGATCATCGCCGCGCGCCAGGCCTGGGCCGACGCCGGGTTCGCCGAGCAGACCGACGAGCACACCGACGTCGAACCGGAACGCCTGGGTGTTTCGATCGGGACCGGTGTCGGTGGGCCGATGACGCTGCTGAGCCAGAACGACCTGTTGCACCAGCAGGGCCTCCGCAAGGTGTCGCCGCTCACCGTGCCGATGCTGATGCCCAACGGGCCGGCCGCGCACGTGAGCATCGACCTCAAGGCGCGCGCCGGCGTGCACTCGCCGGCCTCGGCTTGTGCGTCCGGCGCCGAGGGCATCGCCACCGGCTACGAGATGATCCGGTCCGGCCGGGCCGACGTCGTGGTGGCCGGTGGCACCGAGGCGTGCATCCACCCGATCACCCTCGCGGGCTTCGCGCAGGCGCGCACGGTGTCGACCCGCAACGACGACCCGGCGGCCGCCTCACGGCCGTTCGACGCGAGCCGGGACGGGTTCGTGCTCGGCGAAGGCGCCGGCGTGGTCGTGCTGGAGCGGGCCGACCTCGCGAAGGCGCGCGGCGCGCGTATCTACGCGAAGCTCGCCGGCTACGGCATCACGTCCGACGCGTACCACATCACGGGCAACCACCCCGAAGGCATCGGGCAGATCGCGGCGATGCGCGCGGCCATGAAGATGGCGGACCTCTCGCCGTCGGACATCGGTCACGTCAACGCGCACGCGACGTCCACTGTGGTCGGTGACATCGGCGAGGCCGCGGCGATCCGCAAGGCCGTGGGCGACCACGCCGTGGTCACCGCGCCGAAGGGCGCGCTCGGCCACCTCGTCGGCGGTGCCGGCGCGGTGGAGGGGATCGCCACGATCCTCGCGATGTACGAAGGCGTGGTGCCCGCCACGCTGAACCTCACCGACCTCGACCCGAAGGTGCAGCTCGACGTGGTGTCGGGCGAGAACCGCAAGGTCGAGCTCACCGCGGCGCTCAGCAACTCGTTCGGCTTCGGCGGCCACAACACCGCCCTGCTGTTCACGCCGGCCGCCTGATCGGTTCCGCTTCACGCAACGAGGGCCCCTCCCGAGTCGTTCGGGAGGGGCCCTCGTTTTGCGTCGTCGTGTGGTGCGAACTTTTGCGGCTCAGCTCGGTGCGGCCTCGTTCGGTGCGTTCGCGGTCACCGCGGCCCGGGTCGTCGCGCCGGGGTGGTCAGCACGCCTCGTGCTCGACCCCGGTCCCGCCCTGGACGGTGTCGATCTTGTACCCGCCGTCCTCGAAGACCATCGGCAGCACCAGGCGCCAGTGGATGCACGGCTTTTTCAAGTCGGCGGGCGCTTCGTCGAGCGACTGCGTGCTGGTGAAACCCACGAGCACCCGCAGCGACGAGCCGGCGCCGGGTTCGATGCGGTACAGCAGGATCGTGCCGTCCTTCGTGGACACGAAGTCCTTCCGGAACTTCGCTTCCGGCATGTCCTGCATCCGGTCGCGGGTGACCGCGCGCGTCCAGATGTCGTAGTCGTGTTTGTTGACGCCGTCGAAGTAGTCCTGCAGCACGGCTTCCACCGCGCCGACGTCCGGGTGGCGGGCCGCGTCTTCGGAGACCGTGACGGTGCCGAGGCCGGGCTGGTCGTCGGCGGCCACCGGGGTCGGCGTCGCGAGCGCGCTCGGCACGCCGGTGTCGATGTCCGGGCGGCGGTACAGCTCACGCGCGAGCAGGCCACCACCGACGGTGACGGACAGCACCACGACGAGCACGGGTACCAGCCACCGCTGGCGGGCGGGGGCGGGCGGACGGGCGGTCACCCTGCAGAGGGTACCCACCCGGCCGCGAGTGTCACCCGACCTGGTGCAGCCAGGTGACCGGAGCGCCGTCGCCGGCGTGGCGGTAGGGCTCGAGCGCCTCGTCCCAGCCCGCCGCGAGCAGCTCGTCGAGCTTGTGCGCCAGGGATTCCCCGCCACGGGTCATGCTCACGAGGGCGCGCAGCTGGTCTTCGCCCACCACGATGTCGCCGTTGGCGCTCGTGCGGCCGTGCCAGAGGCCGAGGCCGGGCGCGAAGCAGAAGCGTTCGCCGTCGACACCGGCGCTGGGTTCCTCGGTGACCTCGAAGCGCAGCATCGGCCACGCCTTGAGCGCCGAGGCCAGCTTGGCCGCGGTGCCGGAAGGCGCGCGCCAGCCGCACTCGGCGCGCAGCTGTCCGGGACTGGCGGGCTGCGCCGTCCACTTCAGCTCGACTCGGGCCCCGAGGGTGCCCGAAATAGCCCACTCGACGTGCGGACACACCGCAGACGGCGACGAGTGGACGTACACCACGCCTCGGGTGTTGCCACGGGTGCTCACTGCTGACCTCCGCTTGCTCGACGAGGGACGTCTTCCCCTACGACCTCTCGAGCTGCTTCGGCTTCGGTGGGCTTCCGTTCCTCCCCGAGTTCCTTGTCAGTGTGCGGCTTCCCGATCTGTGTAGCACATTCTGCACCCCAACCGTGCCGTTTGGCCACACGAACACCACAAGTCGCGCGTGTTCCCCCTTTATGAGGGAAGGCTCGCCGAGCCGTCCGCGCGTAGCACGGATCTCGGGCGCGGGCACGCTAGCGTGGGGCACCGAAACGGACGAGGTGAGGAGGGTTTCGGTGCGACTGGTCCGCCTCGGGCAGCAGCCGTCGCGCGTCGCCGAGGATGTGCGGGCGGCGCTGGCCTCCCTCGGCCGCGGCAACACGGTCATCGGTGGCGTCGCGCTCATCGGCGCGCGCCCGGCCGGCGGCGAGCGCGCCGTGGAGGCCGTGGTGGTGCTGCCCAAGGGCGTGCTCATCGTGATCGGGGTGGACCTCCCCGACCCGGCCCTGCGCCTCGAGGCCCCGCTCGGCGGCCCGTGGAAGGCCGACGGCTGGCCCCTGGTCCACGGCGACGACGCGGTCAACCCCGCCACCGAAGCCCTCGACCTCTCCGCCGAGTGCGAACGCCGCATCGCCGAGCTCGCCCCGGGTTCCGGCCCGGTGGGCACGATCGTCGCGGTCGGCCCCTACGTCGAGACGGTGGACCAACCACCCGCGGACCTCGCCGGGCCGGTGCGCGTGCTGCACCCCACGCCGACCACGATGCTGGCGGCCACCGTGTCGCTGGCGACCGCGCGGAGTGCGCGGTCATTGGACCAGGCCAGGGCGTTGATCACGGCGCTGGCCCCGGACGCGCCGCCGATGTCGGACGAGGTGCTGCTGGGTGAGGGGTTCGTCCGGTACACGGACGATCCGCCGGTGCCGGTGCAGGTGGTGCCGGTCGCGGTGCCTGCTCCTGCTCGACCTGCTCCTGCTGGTTCTTCTCGGCCTGGTGCTGCTCCTGCTGGTTCTTCTTATGCTGGTTCGGCCGGTGGTTCGGCGGTTGCGCCGGCTCAGCGGCCCCGGATCACGTCGGTGCCGCCTCCTCCGCCGGTGATTCCCACGACCCGGCCGGTGCCGCACGTCGCCGCTCCGGTTTCGCTCGCGGGGGCGCCGACCGCGCCGCCGGCTTTTCCCGGTGCACCGGGATCGTCCACTTCGGCCACTTCTCCGGCCGCTTCTCCCGCCGTGGTTCCGTCTCGGGCCGATACTCCGACGGAATCCCGTGCGCCGGGTCCGTCCACTTCGGCCGCTTCTCCCGATACGCCGGCCGACCCGGCATTGCACCTCACCGAGACCCCCACCGAATCCACCGCGGCCGTTCCCCCGGCCGCGGCGGACGGCCCGCCGCTCTTCCCCGGTGCGGCGGAACCCACGCTGGTCGAATCCACGGTGGTCGAATCCACGGCGGAGCCGACCGAGGCCACGGCCGAACAGGCGATTCCCCTCGCCGAACAGCCGACCGAGTCCACCGCCTCGCCGACCTTCCCCGGCAACGCGAGTGCGACGGCCGTCCCGGTGTCTTCGTCTGGTCCAGTGCCTTCGTCTGGTCCAGTGCCTTCGTCGAGTGCGCCGCCGGCCGATGAGGCCACGGCCGAGCAGGCGATTCCCCTCGCCGAAGGCCCGACCGAGTCCACGTCCGCGCCGAGCTTCCCCGGCAAGGCCGGTCCGTCCGCTCAGGGCGGTGGGTCGTGGGACACGGCGGCGACGGAGAAGATGTCGTCGCCGAAGCCGCGGCCTGAGGCGCAGCGCACGGTGGCACCGGGCGCGTCGAAGGGCGGCAACGGCAACGCCGCCGGCGCGCCTATCCCCGGCGGCAACCGCGCCGGCTCATCGGTCCCGGGTGGCAACGCAGCCGGCGCGCCTGTTTCGAGTGGAAATCACACCGGTGCGCCCGTTCTCGGCGGCAAGCCCGCGGGATCGGCTGTTCCGGGCGGTAGCCCCGGCGGCGCGTCCGTTCTGGGCGGCAAACCCGCAGGCTTACCTGTTCCGAGTGGAAAGCCCGGCGGCGCGCCTGTTCCGGGCCGAGCGCCCGCCGGCGGATCAGGCCGGGCTCCTGAACCTGCTGCCCGGCAAGGTACGCCGGGGACGGTGTCTTCGGCGGCGTCGGCGGCGGGGTCCGTCGAGGTGCCGTCGTCGGGCGGCCGTGGCCAGGCCGCGACCGGGGCCGCGAGTGGCGCTGCCGCGAACGGCCGCGGCTCGAACGGGATCGGCCCTGCGGCCACGAGTGGCGCCGCGGCGAACGGTTCCGCGGTCAAGGACTCCGCGCCTGCGAAAGAACAGTCGAGGACCGTCCGGTGGGTGCCGGTGGCCGCGATCGGTTTGCTGGCGATCCTGTTGGTGACCGCGATCGTGGTGGCCGCGACCGGCGGCGGTGGCGGCGGTGAGGCCGCACCGCCGGCCGCTCCGAGCTCACGACCGGTGGCACCGCCGGCGGTCGCGACCAGCGCGACGGCGAGCAGTGCGGCGCCGAGCCTGTCGTTCGAGGCCCGCGCGAGCAGCGCCGACCAGCGCTGCGCTTCGCACGCCTTCGGCGACGTCCAGGCGAGCCTGCAACAGACCAGCTGCTCCGCCGTCCGCCGCGCCAGCTACACCGCGCTGGTCGACGGCCGGGCGGCCGCGGTGACCGTGGCCGTCGTCGAGTTCCCCGACGCCGCCCAGGCCGCCCACTTCAAACAGGTCGCCGACACCCCGGGCGGCGGCGGCATCCTCGACGTCGCCACCGAGACCGGCAAGTGGCCCGCCCAGCCCCCGCAGTTCGACAACGCCGCCTACGCCAGCAAACTCGACGGCAACGGCGTCCGCCTGGTGCAGACCGTCTGGCAGTCCGGTCCGTCCACTCCGGACGACCCCGCCCTCACCCGCGCCGCCCAGGGCGCCCTCGCCCTCACGCTCCCCGTCTGACCACGACACCCGCCGACACCAACGCGGCGGGCCCCCGGCCGAGCACCGGGAACCCGCCGCGTCGAAAACCCCTACAGGCCGTACGTCTCCAGCAGCCGCAGCCACACCTCGCTCACCGTCGGGAACGCCGGGACCGCGTGCCACAGCCGGTCGAGCGGGACTTCGCCCACCACGGCGATCGTGGCGGAGTGGAGCATTTCCGCGACGTCCTGGCCGACGAAGGTGACGCCCAGGACGACACCGCGGTCGGTGTCGACGACCATGCGGGCCTTTCCGGTGTAGCCGTCGGCGGTCAGGGCCGAGCCGGCGACCGCGATGTCGATGTCGACGACGCGGTCGGCCGAGCCCTCGCGGGCCTCGGTGGCCCCGACGGACGCCACTTCCGGGTCGGTGAACACGACCTGCGGCACGGCGTGGTGGTCGGCCGTGGCGCTGTAGCGGCTCCACGGCGCGGTGGACACGGTCTCGCCGCGGCCGCGGGCGGCAACGCTGTCGCCGGCCACGCGGGCGGCGTACTTGCCCTGGTGGGTGAGCAGGGCGCGGCCGGTGACGTCGCCGGCGGCGTAGAGCCAGCCACCGTCCACGGCGGACACGAGGCCGCTCTCGTCGACCTCCAGCGGGCCGTCGGTGGGCAGGCCGAGCACGTCGAGGCCGACGTCGCCGGTGGCGGGCACGCGGCCGGTGGCCACGAGCAGCTCGTCGACCACGAGGTCTTCGCCGCCGGTGAGCTTGAGGGACGCGCCGCCGCCGTCCACAGCGGACACCTCGTCGATGCCCGAGCCGGTGTGCACGATCACACCGTCGGCCCGCAGGCCCGCGAGCACCAGGTCGCCGGCGAACTCCGGCAGCCGCGGCAGCGGGCGCTTGCCCGTGATGATCAGGTGCACCTGCGCACCCAGCCGCGCCCACGCCTGCGCCATCTCCACGCCGACCACACCGCCGCCGAGCACACCGAGCCGCGCGGGCACGGCCGACGACGAAGTCGCCTCGCGGGAACCCCACGGCTTGATCGTGTCGAGCCCCGGGATGGGCGGCGTGCGCGGCACGCTGCCGGTGCACACGATCACCCCGTGGCGCGCGGTGAGCACCTGCCCGTCGGAAAGCGTCACCTCCCGTTCACCGGAAATCCGTGCGTAGCCGCGGATCGGCTCGATCCCGACCCCGCGCGCCCAGCCCACCTGACCGTGGTCCTGCCCCTGCGGATCATCGCGGCCGATGAACCAATCGCGGCGCGTGAACACCTGTGCCGGGTCGAGCGCGTCGCCGACCACCACCCCTGGCATGCGCTTGGCCGCGGCGAGCAGGTTCCCGGGACGCAGCAAGGCCTTGCTCGGCACGCACGCCCAGTACGAGCACTCACCGCCGAACAACTCGTGCTCGATGAGCGCCACCTTGAACCCGCCCTTGGCCGCGCGTTCCGCGGCTACTTCGCCGACCGGGCCGCCGCCGATCACCACGACGTCGAAAGTCTGTCCTGACATGGGTTCAGCGCACACCACCACGCGGCTTCACGCAAGCCAGCCGCTAGTCTCTTCCGCGAGCTGCAAGAAATCGGCGACACCGGGTGACCGGGTCGTCGCCGTGCCGATTGCACGCACGACCACGATCGAGCACGGAGGGCTTTCGCATGGCCAAGAACACCGCCGTCCACGTGGTGGACGACCTCACCGGCGAACCCGCCGCCGAGACGGTGGCCTTCGGCCTCGACGGGCTCGACCACGAGATCGACCTCTCCACGCGCAACGCCGCCGCACTGCGCGAAATCTTCGCCCCGTACGTGCGCCACGGCCGGCGCACCGGTGGCCGCAAGCAGCGCCCGCAGCTCGTGCCGGCCGCGGTGAAAACCCCGGAACCGCAGGACATTCCGGTGAAGCCCAAGCGCACGGCCGCCGCGGCCAAGACGGCGACACGCCCGGCCAAGCCGGCCCCGGCCAAGGCCGAACCGGCGAAGCCCGCCGCGCCGGTCAAACCGGCCGCGAAGACCCGCACCGCGGTCAAGACCACCGAAAAGACCGCCGCCGTGAAAAACCCGGTCACCGAACCGAAACCGGTCAAGACCACTCAGCCCGCTCGCCGCGCGGCGAAGAAGATCCCCGCCGTCACCTTCTCCTCGAGCGAGTAGGCCTCACGCCGCCGGGCGCTGCTTGCCGTCGGCGTGCCAGCCTTCGTAGTGGTAGCGCGTGCGCAGCAACGTGCGCTGCCGCTCGAGTTCCGCGTCCGTCGGCGGCCGCGGCACGAGCGGGCCGAGCAGCCCCGCCGCCGCGGCCCGCACCACGGCTTCGGCCTCGCCTTCGGCCGGGCGCACGCCGTGGTCGGCCAGCGAAGCGACCTTGCTGCGGTGCGAATCCAGCGGCTTCGGGTCCGGCGGCGGCGCGGTGAGGTAGGCGCCGACGCGCGCGGCGTCGGTGTCGATCAGCAGCGTCGAGTGCGCCAGCAGCCCGGCTTTGGTGCGGAACACCGCGAAGCCGCACAGCTTCGCGTCACCCACGAACAAGCCGCGCTCGCCGAGGCGCGGGGGCAGCCCGAGCTTCTCGACGGCCGCCGACATCACCAGACCCAGCATCTCGAGCGGCCGCTCGGCCGGGCCGGGCAGCACGAGCGTGACGTTGAGGTTGCCCGGGTCGTGGAACACCGTGCCACCGCCGCTGGCCCGGCGCAGCACCGGCACACCGTCGCGTTCGCACTCGGCCACGCGCACCTCGCGCGCCACCTTCTGCCCGCGGCCGACGACCACGCTCAGCGGGTTGCGCCACAGCCACAGCACCGGCGCGGCCGGGCCTTCGCGCAGCAGCGCCTCGTCGAACGCCAGGTTCCCGGCGGGATCGCCGAACTCCGCCCGCACGTCCGATCCGCTGTCCACGCTGTTCCTCCACGATTTCGCCGGTCCCGAAATCGTAGAACAGCCGCTAGGCGCCCGGTCGCCAGTGGGGCACCCCCACGAAGATCATCCGCAACCGCTTGCGCGCCAGGTCCAGCGTGCGTCGGTCGGCTTCGCGGTCGCCGGGGCGCACTTCGAGCAGGTCGACGACTGTGGCGAGCATCGCGGTCACGATGAGGTCGGCCAGCGCGTGGAGGTCTTCCGTCGGCCAGGCGCGCAAGTAGTCGAAGCGGGCGAGGTCGATGGCGAGGTCGCCGGAGAACAGCCGCAGCTCCACGCCGATGGCGCGCGCGACCGGGCCGGTACCGGCGTAGCGCTCCCGCGTGACGAACCGGAAGTGGTCTTCGTGGGCGCGCACGTGCTCGTACAGCGTGTTCACCGACGCGTCGATCATGCCGAGGTGGCTCACCGGCTCGGTGCGCGCCGAGCGGATCATGCCGCGCAGCGTACGCGTGGTCTCCTCGACCAGCGCCACGCCCAGCTCGTCCATCGAGGTGAAGTGCCGGTAGAACGCAGTGGGCACGATGCCCGCGCGCTTGGTGACCTCGCGCAGCGAAAGGCTGGCGAAACCCCGGTCGGCCAGCAGTTCCAGGGCCGCGTCGAGCAGCGCCTGGCGGGTGCGCTGCTTGCGCTCCTGCCGGCTCACCGACGACGCCGGCTCCTCCGCGGGATTCATCTCCAGCAGCGTACTGACCCCTTCGGCATGGTCCACGTCACATCACCTCGCCCTCGCGTTGACAGCCACCCGGTCCGTGCCCCCACACTAGTGAGTGTACAACTGTGCACTCAACCTCAGGAGGGTGTGATGACCGCCTTGCTCCCGCGGCGCCTGCGCGGGCTGGCCTCGCTCGCCGAGGCCCTGCTCACCCCGCACGGTGCCGACCGCTACCTGGAGCTGCTCGACCCCATGCTGGTCCGCAAGGAGATCCGCGGCCGGGTCGTGGACGTGCGCCACCAGACCGCGGACACGGTCACGTTCACCGTGCGGCCGAGCCGCGCGTGGCGGGGGTTCGAGGCCGGGCAGTACGTGCGGCTCACCGTGGAGATCGACGGCGTGCGGCGCACCCGCTGCTACTCGCCGTGCGGTTCCGGCGGCGGCGACCTCGAGTTCACCGTGAAGGCCGACCCGCGGGGCCTGGTTTCGCGTCACCTGAGGGCCACCACCCGCGTGGGCTCGGTGTTCGGGCTGTCGGCCGCGGACGGCGAGTTCACGCTGCCGTCGCCACGTCCGGAGCGGATCGTGCTGGTCAGCGGCGGCAGCGGCATCACGCCGGTGCTGGCGATGGCCCGCCGGCTGGTCGCCGAAGGACACCGCGGCGAGGTCGTGTTCCTGCACTACTCGACCAGCCCCGCCGACGTGCTCTACGGCGCCGAGCTGGCCGCGCTCGCCGAGCGGCACCCGGGCCTGCGGGTGGTGCACGCGCACACCCACGCCCGCGGCGGTGACCTGCGGGGCTTCTTCTCGAAGGAGCACCTGGAGCAGGCTGCGCCGTGGTTCCGCGACGCCGAGACGTTCCTCTGCGGCCCGAAGCCGCTGATGGACTCGGCGCGCGAACTGTTCGAGGCCGAAGGACTCGGTGAACGCTTGCACACCGAAGAGTTCACGGTGCCGCCGCTGACGTTCGACACCGCGGCCGCCGAGGGCACCGTGCGCTTCTCGCGCAGCGGCCGCGAATGCGCCAACTCGGGCAAGCCGCTGCTGGAGCAGGCCGAAGACGCGGGCCTCACGCCGGAACACGGGTGCCGGATGGGCATCTGCTTCTCCTGCACGCAGGTGAAGACCGCCGGGCGCGTGCGCAACGCCCGCACCGGCGAGATCTCCGGCGAAGAAGACGAAGAAATCCAGCTCTGCATCAGCGTTCCCGTCGGGGACGTCGAGATCAACGCCTAGGAGGCAGTCATGACCGGTCTGCAGGATCGCCTGACCCCCGAGCAGGTCGAGGAGTTCGGCCGGGAGCTCGACGCGCTGCGCCGGCGCATCGTCGACGACCTCGGCGAGGCCGACGTCGAGTACATCCGCTCGATCATCAAGACCCAGCGCGCGCTGGAAGTGACCGGCCGCGGACTGTTGTTCGCCGGGTTCCTGCCGCCGGTGTGGGTCGCCGGCGTCGCGGCGCTGTCGCTGGCCAAAATCCTCGACAACATGGAGATCGGCCACAACGTGATGCACGGCCAGTACGACTGGACCCGCATCCCCGAGCTGAGCTCGCAGCGCTTCGAGTGGGACAACGTCGCGCCCGCCGAGAACTGGCGGAACTCGCACAACTACATCCACCACACGTTCACGAACATCCTCGACAAGGACCGCGACATCGGTTACGGCATCCTGCGGATGGACCCGGCCCAGAAGTGGCACCCGTACTACCTCGGCAACCCGGTGTACGCGACGCTGCTGGCGGTGCTGTTCCAGTGGGGCGTGATGCTGCACGACCTCGAGGTGGAGCGGGTCGTGAAGGGCGAGCGCACCTGGGCCGAGAACGTGCCGGTGCTGAAGAAGATCGTGCGCAAGGCCGCGCGGCAGATCGGCAAGGACTACGTGCTGTTCCCGCTGCTCACCGGCCCCTCGGCGCCGCTGACCCTGGCGGGCAACGCGAGCGCGAACCTCGTGCGCAACCTGTGGGCGTTCGCGATCATCTTCTGCGGCCACTTCCCCGCCGACGTGGAGAGCTTCACCGAGGAGGAGACCGACGGCGAGTCGCGCGGCCAGTGGTACCTGCGCCAGATCCTCGGCTCGGCGAACATCACCGGCGGGCGGCTGTTCCACATCCTGTCGGGCAACCTCTCGCACCAGATCGAGCACCACCTGTTCCCGGACATCCCGGCGCGCCGCTACCCGCAGATCGCGGCCGAGGTGCGGGAGATCTGCGAGCGCTACGGCCTGCCCTACAACACCGGGCCGCTGCGCAAGCAGCTGTGGTCGGTGGCGAAGAAGATCGTGAAGCTGGCACTTCCCGGTACGCCTTCGGGAGGCCCGCGCGTTACGGTGGACCCCGACCGGCAACTCCGAGCAGCCTGAGGAACCTCACATGGTGGGTCAGTTCGAAAGCGGCAAGGACACGGTGCAGGAGCTCACTCAGTCCGCGGCCACGCACATCGGGGCGATCGCGACGATCATCACCGGTGCGGTGCGCGACATCGCGCGCGAGACGGGCGACTGGCTCACCGACGTGATCGAGATGCGCGAAGCGACCCAGCGCGCCCGCGACGACCACCAGGATCCCGAAGCCGGCTGACGACGGGGGAAATCCCCCGCTCGGTTCGCCGGTGATCCCGGTGGTCGCCCGGTCGCGTGGCGGGCAGACTCGTCGGCATGACCGCACCCGCCGCGCCCGTCCGCGGGCCGTGGCGTGGCTGGTGGCCAGGGCCGTTTCGGCAGACTCGCGCGGAAGCGGCGTGGCTGGTGGTGGCCGGCGTGCTGTCACCGATCGCGCTGGTGGTGGTGCTGACCGGGCTCGTGGTCGGGCTCGCGCTGAGCCCGCTCGGGCTGGGGCTGCTGGTGCTCGCGGGGGTCGTGCGGTCGATGCGGTTGTTCGGCGGCGTGCACCGGCGGTTGGCCGGTGCGTTGCTCGACACGCCGCTGCGCGCACCGGCGCCGATGCGGCTGCGGCCCGGGCTGGGTCACTGGCTGGCCGCCCGGCTCGGTGACCGGCCCGCCTGGCGCGCGGGCTCGTACCTCGTGCTGCGCGTGCCGCTCTCGTTCGCCGGGTTCGCCGTCGCGGGTTCGCTGCTGGTTTTCGGGGCCGCGGGCGCGATCTACCCGGTGCTGTGGTTCTTCACGCGCGACGTGCTGCCGGTCTACAACATCTTCAGCCGCACCTGGCCGGGCACAGTGCTGTGGGCGGTCGGCGGCGTGCTCGCACTGGGCGCGGTGCCGTGGGTCGTGCACTCGCTGGCCTACGTCGACCGGCAGCTCGCGCGGCTGCTGCTGTCGGGACCCGGCCTGCGCCAACGGCTGCGGTTCCTCGAAGAGACCCGTGCGACCGCCCTCGAAGACGCCGCGCAGCAGCTGCGCCGCATCGAGCGCGACCTGCACGACGGCGCCCAGGCCCAGCTCGTGGCGATGGCGATGAAACTGGGGCTGGCCAAGGAAGAGCTCGCCGCGGGCAGCGTCGACCTCGACCAGGTGCGGATGCTCGTGGACGCGGCGCACGGCAACGCGAAGCAGGCGCTGGTCGAGCTGCGCGACCTCGCGCGCGGCATCCACCCGGCGGCGCTGGACAAGGGTCTCGACGTGGCACTGTCCACTGTGGCCGGTTCGGCCGGGATGGCCGCGACGGTGTCGGTGCGGCTGAGCCGGCGGCCGCCGCCGTCGCTGGAGACAGTGGTGTACTTCGCGGCCGCGGAGCTGATGACGAACGTGGCCAAGCATTCCGGAAAACCGTGCGCGGTCGCCATCGACGACCACGACGGCGTGCTGCGGCTCACCGTCACCGACGCCGGTCCGGGCGGCGCGGCGGTGGTCCCCGGCGGCGGGCTGGCCGGGATCGCCGAGCGGCTGCGCCCGGTGGACGGCGAGCTGACCGTGTCGAGCCCGCCGGGCGGCCCCACGCGGGTCACCGCCGAGGTGCCGCTGCCCCACTAGGCTCCGGGGCGAAGGGGGACGCATGCGGATCGTGATCGCCGAGGACTCGACCATCCTGCGCCAGGGCCTGGTCGAGCTGCTGGGGCTGCGGGGCCACGACATGGTAGCGGCCGTGAAGGACGCCGAAGAACTGCGCGCCGCCGTGCGCGCGCACCGGCCGGACGTGTCCGTGGTGGACATCCGCATGCCCCCGACGCACACCGACGAGGGCCTCCGCGCCGCGATCGAGCTGCGCGAAGAGCAAAACGGCTGCGCGATCCTGCTGTTTTCGCAGTACGTGGAGACGAAGTACGCGAAGCAGCTCCTCGCCGACCAGGCCGGCGCGGTCGGCTACCTGCTCAAGGACCGCGTGGCCGAGGTGTCGGACTTCCTGGACGCACTGCGCCGGGTCGCCGCCGGCGAAACGGTGCTCGACCCCGAGGTGGTGCGCCAGCTCTTCGCCGCGACCGATGGTTCTCTCGCGGAGCTGACCCCGCGCGAACGCGAGGTGCTGGACCTCATGGCGCAGGGCCGCTCCAACGCCGCGATCGCCGGTGACCTGTTCCTGTCGGCCGGTTCGGTGGAGAAGTACGTGACGAGCATCTTCGCGAAGCTCGGCCTGCCGCCGTCCGAAGGACACAACCGGCGCGTGCTCGCGGTGCTGCGGTACCTCGGAGTTTGAGAAGGTGGGTTTATGTATTCGACCGAACTTGAGGTCCACACGGGTGACAAGCCCGTGGTGCGCGATCTGACCCACGAAGCCGAGAAGTTCCTGCGCGACGCCGACGCCACCGACGGCCTGCTGCACGTGTGGGTCCCGCATGCCACGGCCGGCCTGGCGATCCTCGAGACCGGCGCGGGCAGCGACGACGACCTGCTCGCCGCGCTCGAGGAGATCCTCCCCCGCGACGCCCGCTGGCGGCACCGGCACGGCAGCCCGGGCCACGGCCGTGACCACGTGCTGCCCGCGCTGGTGCCGCCATACGCGACGGTGCCGGTGCTGGGCGGGGTGCTCGCGCTCGGGACCTGGCAGTCGGTGTGCCTGGTCGACACCAACGTCGACAACCCCGTGCGGAAGGTCCGCTTCAGCTTCTTGTGTAGCTGAGAGGCGATTTCGCGGATCAGCCGGCTGCGACCTCGACCGGCCGTTCCGCGGGCTGCGGCGAGGGCAGTTCGGGCTTCGAGCGTCGCGGCCAGAGGGTCAGCACCAGGCCGACCACCAGGAGTCCGATCAGCACCCACACGCCGGTGGTCACGTCGGGGGCACCAGGTACGCCCTGGACGAGGCTGCGCAGGCCTTCGGTCGAGAAGCGGAACGGCGTCCACGACCACAGCAGCGCGCGGTAGGCCGGGTTGAGCAGTTCGGGCACCTGCCCGGCCACCGCGGGCGCCACGAGGTAGAGCGGCGCGAGGATGGCCAGGGCGCCGAGGCCGAGCAGCCGCAGCAAGCCCGCCTGCAGGGCCGCGAACGCGGTGACCGTGAGGAACAGGAACCCGAGCACGTCCCAGGTCAGCGGCAACGTCGAATCCCACAGCGCGGCGAACCCCACGAGCACACCCGTCACGAGCACGCCGCTGCCGAGCACCTGCGCCAGCCGAGCCAGCACGCTCACGCGTCGCCCCGAGTTGAGGCGCACCAGCACGGCACCGGCCACGAGGCAGCCGAGCCAGGCGAGCGCGCTGGCGGCCAGCGGCACGATCCGGCCGGCCGCGCTCACCGGGTGCAGCATCTCCAGGCGCGGTTCACCGGGCAGCGCCTGGGCCGCGCCGGCCAGCACCTGCTGCGCCACCTGCGTGCCCGCCGGGTTCACCGCGCCCGAGAGCACAACCGTGGCCGCCGGACCGGGCCGGAGTTCCAGCACGCCGTAGACCTCCTTGTCCGCCAGCAGGTTCCGGGCCTCGGCGGGGTCGGCGACGCGCCAGTCGAGCTGCGTTCCGCCGTGGGCGGCGACCTGGCGAGCCAGGCCCTGGAGCGGCGCGGGCGCGGAAACGGCGACCGGCACGTGGTCGGGCGCGACCGTGGCCTGCGCGCCGAACGTCAGGAACCCCAGCACCACCGCGGCGAGCGCACCCGCCAGCACGGCGACCAGGGGAAACACCCCGGAGGGGCGCCGAGTAGCAGCCGACATGACGGCCTCCCATTAATTCTTCGCATGTTGAATTACGACCAAGGTAGGTCTCGTCCACCGGAAAGTCAACAGACGTTGAATAGTTCCGCCGGTACCCTCACGGCCGTGACGACGACGCACGCGCACCGGCTGGTGCTCTGGGACATCGACCACACGCTCGTGGACTACACGGGCGTCGGCAGCAGCTGGTACGCCACGGCGCTGGGCGCCATGGGCACCGAGCTGCACACCCACCCCGACTACGGCGGGCGCACCGAGCGCGCGATCAGCGCCGACGTCCTCACCACCCACGGCCTCGAGGCCACCGACGAGAACATCCGCCGCCTGTGGAGCGAGCTGATCGCCGTGGCCGACCAGGCCAGCGGCACGATGCACGAAGCCGGCCGCGCGCTCGACGGCGCGGCCGCGGCGCTGGCCGCGATGGCCGGCCACGGTGCCGTGCAGACGCTCGTGACCGGCAACCTGCCGGAGATCTCGGTGCACAAGCTCGCGGCGTTCGGCCTCGACGAGCACCTGGAGCTGGAGATCGGCGGCTACGGCTCGCTCTCGGCGCACCGGCCCGACCTCGTGCCCCACGCCGTGGCCGCGGCGGCGGCCAAGCACGGCACCGCGTTCGCGCCCGGCGACGTCGTGGTGATCGGCGATACGCCCAACGACGTGCAGGCGGCGCTCGACAACGGTGCCGTCGCGGTCGCCGTGGCCACCGGGCACTACAGCGCCGAAGAGCTCGCGGCGGCGGGCGCGCACACCGTGCTGCCCGATCTCGCCGACCTGGCGTCGGTGCGCAAGGCCGTGCTCGGCTGAGGCGTCAACCCCTGCTTTCGGCTTCCCCGCGAGGTTTCGGCCGCACCCAGCGGCCGGCCCGCGCGGTTTCACCCAGGTCGCGCAGCGGTCCCTGAGCCCGCATCCGCCGTGAGGTCAGGGTTTTGTCCATCCGGGGTCGTAGTCCCCTAGGGGTGGAAGTCGCTCCCTCGACGGATGTCGGCTTTAGGCCGAGCCGCAAGACTCGGATCATGACGACCGCATCGCCGGCGGCGGGGACCACGTCCCTCCGAACCGGTACGGGGGGACGCGGGCGGACGGCCGGACGGCCGACGCGCGGACGGTTCGCCGTGCTGTGGCACCGGCTTCCGTTCACTACCACCGTCGTGCTCGCGATCCTCCTGGCCGGGGTCGCGAGCGGCACGCTGTGGCAGGCGGCCGAGCACCAGCCGTCGTTCGCCTACTACGCCTACGGCCTGCCCTCGCTGGAACACGGCCGCTGGTGGACGCTGGCCACCGGCCCGTTTTTCGCGCTGCGGCCGCTGTTCTACCTGCCGATGGCCGGCACCTTCGCGCTCCTGACCGGGTTCGCGGAGTGGCAGCTCGGCACGCGCCGCACGATCGCGGTGACCGTGGGCGGGCAGCTGGTCTCGGCCGCCGCGGCGATCCAGTTCCTGCTGCTGTGCCGGCATTCCGGCTGGACCTGGGCCGCGCACATCGCCACCACGCTCGACGTCGGCTTCTCCGGCGGCACGCTGGTGGCCATCGCGGTGGCCAGCGCGACCTTGCGCTCGCCGTGGCGGCTGCGGCTGCGGGCCGGGTTGTGCGTGTACGCCGGAGTCGCCATCGTGTACGTGGGCACGCTCGCAGATCTCGTGCACTTCTTCGCGCTGGCGCTGGCGTTGCCGCTCGGCCACCGGCTCGCGGGCCGGGCGCGCGCGGCCGAGCCGGTGCGCCCGACCGTGCGCGAGTGGCGGCTGCTCGCGTGCGCGGGTCTGGTGCTGCTCACGGTCGCGGAAGTGGTGATGTGGCTCGTACCGGGCGACGGCCCGTTCGGCCCGTCCGACGCGGTTTCCCTGTCGGCGCCGGAGATCCTGCTGCTGTGCGTGGTCGTGGTGCCGATGCTCAACGGCCTGCGCCGCGGCTCGCGCGTCGCGTGGCGCTGGGCCGTGGGGTTGTGCCTGTTCGCCTTGTCGCAGGTGCTCGTGGTGGCCGGAGTGGTGGCCATGGCGAAGCTGTTGCGCGCCGACTTCGACGACCACGGCCTGTCGTTGTTCTTCGTGGACAATCTCTTGTGGACGGTCGAGCTGGTGCTGCTGGTCGCGGCGAGCGGGGCGTTCCGCGTGCCGTCGCGCCGGCGCCGGCGCCGGCTGGCCCACGCCGGCCCGGACGCGCGCTACGCGCGGCTTCTGCTGGGGCGCAACGGAGGCAGCTCGATCTCGTGGATGACCACCTGGCCGCAGAACGCGTACTTCGTGGCTTCCGACGGCGCGTCCTACCTCGCCTACCAGCGCCACGCGGGGGTCGCGATCGCGCTCGGCGACCCGGTGGCCCCGGACGGCTCGGCGGCGCGCGTGCTCGACGGGTTCCGGGAGATGTGCGAGAACTCCGGCCTGGTGCCGTGTGTGTTCTCCGCGACGAGCGCCACCACCGCGGTGACGGGTGAGCTGGGCTGGCAGCACGTGCAGGTCGCCGAAGACACGCTGGTGGACCTCGACGACCTCGCGTTCCGCGGCAAGGCCTGGCAGGACGTGCGCTCGGCGTTGAACAAGGCCCGCAAGGACGGCATCGAGTTCCGGCTGGTGCGCCTGGCCGACGAGCCGGCCGCGGTGCGCGAGCAGGTGCGCGCGCTGTCGCAGGAGTGGATCGGCGAGAAAGGCCTGCCGGAAATGGGGTTCACGCTCGGCGGGGTGGCCGAAGCGATGGACCCGGCGACACGCGTGGGGCTCGCGATCGACGCGGCGGGCACGGTGCAGGGGATCACGTCGTGGCTGCCGGTGCACACGGGCGCGGGCACCGTCGGCGGCTGGACGCTCGACGTGATGCGCCGCCGCCCCGGGGGGTTCCGGCCGGTGATGGAGTTCCTGATCGCGTCGGCGTGCCTGGCGTTGCGGGAAGAGGGCGCGCGGTTCGTGTCGCTTTCGGGCGCGCCGCTTGTGCGCAGCCGCGCGGGCGGCCCGGCGGGCGCGATCGAGCGGGTGCTCGACAAGGTGGGGGCGCTGATGGAGCCGTACTACGGGTTCCGTTCGCTGCACGCGTTCAAGGCGAAGTTCCAGCCGCGGCGCGAACCGCTGTACCTGGCCTACCGCGACGAAGCCGATCTGCCGCGCATCGGCCTCGCGCTCGGGCGCGCGTACCTGCAGGGCGCGGGGCTGAAGGATTTCGCGAAGCTGGCGTTGCGGCGTCAGCGTGTGGTGGGCGGCGGGGTGGTCGTGGACCGGTCGGCGGCCGGCACTCCGCGGTAGCTCTGCAAGAGCCGGAGGAGGTCGGCGCGGCTGGTGGTGTCGTCGGTGTACGCGACCAGCACCACGGACTGGGCCGGGGCGGCGAGGGCGATCGCGCCGACGGTGACGTGTTTCTGCGTGCACGCGTCGGCGCCGCCCTGCGTCACGTCGGCGAGCACCACGCGCGCGGGCTGGGTCGAGGTCTCCAGGTGCACGGTCGCGTCCTGCGCCGGCGCGTACGTGACCTTCGCGCCCGCGGCGTAGGCACTGCCGATGAGGTCACCGACGGCCTTGCGCGCGGCGGCTTCGGCGTCGCCGAGGTCTTCCGTGGTGAGGCCGGCTCCGCCGTGGCTGCTGTCGCTGCCGCAGTAGCCGCGGCCGGTGGAAGCGCTGGTGGTGAGCGTGATGCCGGGTGAGGTCGCGGTGCCGTCCCAGCCGTGGACGGTGCCGGGTTCGGGGGTCCAGGTGGGTGGCACGTCGTAGGCGAGGACGCCGCCGCGCGAGGCGACCGACGACCAGCCGGCGACCACCGCGGGCACCACGACCCGCGGCTCGGGCTGGTAGGTGAGCGGCCCGCGGCTCGGCGTGACCGGGCCGGGGCTCGCCGCGTGGTGGCGGCCGGCGCCGAAGAAGTTCGTGAGCGCCACGCCGAGCGCCATCAGTGCCACGAGGATCCAGAGCGCCCGCGACGGCCGCCCTTTCAGCCGAGACGGCGGCCGGCCCGCCGGCCGGATGCGTTTCGGCTCCGCGCGCGGCGCGGTACCAGTGCCGGTGCCAGTGCCGGCGGGATCGTCGGTGTATCCCCCGGCCTCGGGCATCCCTGCCGACGACCAGGGTGTGGCCGAGGCGTCGGCGGGCTGGTACCCGCCGACGCCGGGCAAGGCGGCGTTGTCCTCGTAGCCGCCGGTGCCGCTGTCCTGCTCACCGCGGCCGAAGAGCCCCACGCGGGCGCGCCGTCAGGAGCGGACGAGCTTGACCAGGTGACCGACGACCGACTCGACCGGGATCTCCTCGCGGTCGCCGGTGCGGCGGTCCTTGACCTCGACCACGCCGTTGGCCAGGCCGCGCCCGACCACGAGGATCGTGGGCACGCCCACCAGCTCCGCGTCGGCGAACTTCACGCCCGGGGTGGCCTTGCGGTCGTCGAACAACACCTCGACACCGGCGGCGTCGAGCTCCGCGACGAGCTTCTCCGCACCCGCGGCGATGCTCTCGTCCTTGCCCGCCACGACCACGTGCACGTCGTACGGCGAGACCTCACGCGGCCACACGAGGCCGTCCTTGTCGTGGTTCTGCTCGGCGAGCACGGCGACCAGGCGCGAGACGCCGACGCCGTAGGAACCCATCGTGATGCGGATGGGCTTCGAGTCGGGGCCGAGGGCGTCGACCTCGAAGGCGTCGGTGTACTTGCGGCCCAGCTGGAAGATGTGGCCGATCTCGATGCCGCGCGCGGCGACGAGGGTGCCCTGGCCGTCGGGCGAGGCGTCGCCCTCGCGGACCTCGGCGGCCTCGATCGTGCCGTCGGGGGTGAAGTCGCGGCCGGCCACGAGGTCGAGCACGTGGTGCCCGTCCCGGTCGGCGCCGGTCAGCCAAGCGGTGCCGGTGACCACCCGCGGGTCGACCAGGTAGCGCACACCGTTGTCCTTCAGCGCCTTCGGGCCGATGTACCCCTTCACGAGGAACGGGTTCTTCCTGAAGTCCGCTTCCTCCAGCAGCTCGACCTCGGCGGGCTCGAGCGCCGCTTCGAGGCGCTTCATGTCCACCTCGCGGTCGCCCGGCAGGCCGATGCCCAGCAGCTCCCACTCCTTGGTGCCCGGCTGGCGGACCTTCAGCAGCACGTTCTTCAGCGTGTCGGCCGCGGTGAACTCGCGGCCGAGGCCGGCGGCGTTGAAGAACGCCACGAGCGACTCGATGGTCGGCGTGTTCGGGGTGGGGTGCACCTGCGCGGCGGGCAGGCCCTCGATTTCGCGCGCCGGCGGCGCGGGCGTGATCACGGCTTCGACGTTGGCGGCGTAACCGGACTCCGTGCTGCGCACGTAGGTGTCCTCACCCGTCTCGGCGACGGCGAGGAACTCCTCCGACGCCGAGCCGCCCATGGCGCCCGACGTGGCGGCGACCACCACGTACTCGAGGCCGAGGCGGTCGAAGAGGCTGGTGTAGGCGGCGCGGTGGGCCTGGTACGAGCGCTCCAGGCCCTCGTCGTCGAGGTCGAAGGAGTAGGAGTCCTTCATCACGAACTCACGGCCGCGCAGGATGCCCGCGCGGGGGCGCGCTTCGTCGCGGTACTTGGTCTGGATCTGGTAGAGCGTGACCGGGTAGTCCTTGTACGAGCTGAACTCGCCCTTCACGGTGAGCGCGAAGAGCTCCTCGTGCGTGGGGCCCAGCAGGTAGTCGGCACCCTTGCGGTCCTTGAGGCGGAACAGGCCGTCGCCGTACTCCGTCCAGCGACCGGTGATCTCGTACGGCTCGCGCGGCAGCAGCGCGGGGAACTGGATCTCCTGCGCGCCGATCGCGTTCATCTCCTCGCGCACGACCTGCTCGATCTTGCGCAGCACGCGCAGCCCGAGCGGCAACCACGAGTAACCACCCGGGGCGACCCGGCGGACGTAGCCGGCGCGTACCAGCAGCCGGTGGCTGGGTACCTCGGCGTCCGCCGGGTCCTCGCGCAGGGTGCGGAGGAACAACGACGACATCCTGGTGATCACTGGGGACTCCCTGCGCTGAGAAGCTGAGACGTTGAGCACGGGTTCGGCCGACTCAGCGTAGTCAACCGCCGTCCGGGGATTCCACCCGGTTATCGCGTGGTCCGGTTTTTGTCGGTGGCCCCCGCTAGCGTGCCGGGCATGGCACTCGAACTGGGCATGATCACCATCGACTGCGCCGACCCCCGGGTCCTCGCGGACTTCTGGACGCGGGCGCTCGGTGTCGCGGTGGAAGCGGACTACGGGCCGTTCGTCATGCTCGCCCGGCCCGGCGGCGGTGGGCCCGCGCTGGCGTTCCAGCAGGTGCCCGAGCCGCGCAACGGCAAGAATCGGGTGCACATCGACTTCTCGGCCCCCGACCGCGAGGCGGAGGTGCGGCGCCTGGTCGGCCTCGGCGCCGCGGAGCAGGAGCGGCACGCGCAGCCGGGGATCGAGTGGACGGTGCTGGCCGACCCGGAGGGCAACGTGTTCTGCGTCGCGCAAGCCGGGGCGCACTGAGCCGACCGCCCCTAGGTTGAGGGCATGACCGCACGCGTTCTCCTGCCCTGGACCGACATCGAGCTGCCCGAAGGCCTCGCCGCCGCGTACTACGACGGCGTGACCCTGCCCGGCGACGATCTCTCGGGCGTGGAGTTCTACGTGCTGCCCTACGACGCCGGCGGCGAGCCGCCGAAGCTGATCGGCCGACTGCCGGCGCTGCGCGCGGTGCAGGCGCTCTCGGCCGGGGTCGAGGCGCTGGTGCCACTGGTGCCCGCGGGCGTCGCGCTGGCCAACGGCCGGGGGCTGCACGACCTGAGCGTGGCCGAGCACGCGCTGGCCCTGATCCACGCCTCGCAGCGCGACCTGCCGCGGTGGTTCACCCAGCAGGCCACCGGCTCGTGGTCGCGCGAGCACACCCGCTCACTCGCGGACAGCCGCGTGCTCCTCGTCGGCTACGGCTCCATCGGCCACGCCATCGAGCGGCAGCTCCTGGCGGCCGAAGCCGTGGTCACCCGCGTCGCGAGCCACGCCCGCGACGGTGTGCACGCGATCACCGACCTGCCCACGCTCCTGCCCACGGCCGACATCGTGGTGCTCATCCTGCCCGAGACGCCGGCCACGAAGGGCCTCCTCGCCACCGACGAACTGGCCCTGCTCCCCGACCACGCCCTCGTGGTGAACGTCGGCCGCGGCTCGGCCATCGACACGGCCGCGCTGCTCGCCGAAACCCGCACCGGCCGCCTGCGCGCCGCCCTCGATGTGGTCGACCCCGAGCCGCTGCCCGCCGACCATCCACTGTGGAGGGTTCCCGGCGTGGTCATCACCCCGCATGTCGCGGGTGGGTCGGCGTCGTTCTATCCGCGCGCGAAGCGGCTTGTGGCGGAGCAGGTGCGGCGGTTCGTCGCCGGGGAAACGCTGCTGAACCTGGTCGAGTGAGCGCGACCGAGTGAGGTGGTCAGCAAGGAACCACTCGCCTCCGCACCGCCGAAGCAGGTGGCGGCAGAGGCGACAGCGCGCTGCTACACGCGACCTGGCAGCTCCCGCGCCGAGCCGGGCTGCCGGGCGGGTTCGTCACCGAACAGGCGGGAGCACCATCACCGAGGAGCGGCGCCGCCTGATCGAGTGAACTCAGTCGAACAAGAGCAGTCGGGTGAAAGATCAGATCGGCAGGACGTACCCGAAGTACGTGTCCGCCACCTCGTACCCGCACCGCTCGTAGATCCCCACCGCGCTGTGCGCGTTGTCCGTGTCCACCGACAGCGCCGAACGCTCGAACCCCGCGTCCCGCGCGTGCGCCAGGGTGTGGCCCAGCAGGGCCGTCGCGACGCCGCGGCCGCGCAGGGCGGAGAGGGTGCCGACGTAGTCGACGTAGAGCTCGCGCACGCCGGTGCCCGCGAAGTCGGCCGGGTGGAAGGCGCCCAGGACGAACGCGACGACCTCGTCGTGGGCCGGGGTGAGCAGCAGGAAGGACAGGTCGCCGCGGAAGTCCTTGGCGCCGGTGATGCGGTGGCGCCAGGCTTCGGGCGAGAGTTCGGCGCTGCCCCAGTGGCCGGAGAAGGCGGCGTTGCGGGCGATGCGGGTGAGGTCGTCGTAGCGCGGGTCGAAGGCGACCAGCGAGTACTCGTCCGACAGGGGCCGAGCGGGCGGCAAGGACCGCAGGTCCGCGCGCATCTCCACAAACGTGCGAGCGCGGCGGAAGCCCGCCTGGGCCAGGGCATCGAGGTACCAATGCTCGTGTTCGTGCGCGCCGGCGTGCAACTCGAGAGGTGCGTCGGGGAACGTCCGCGCGTGGACGCGTTTGCCCGCGTCGAGGAACCACGTGGTGAGGTGCGCGGCGACCTCGGGCGTGCGGAAATCGGGGTGCGTCACGGCTTCGACGCGGGGCATGTGCACCGGGTCGGCGGCGTCGCGGCGGCGGATGGCGCCGTAGCTCACCAGGCGGTCGCCGGCCCAGCCGCCGGTGCTGGCGAGCGCGAGGTCGAGGTCGGGCCCCTGCATCTCCTCGCGCAGGTCGGCGGCGGTGTAGTGCTCGCCGGTGCGGTCCACCTCCTCGGCGGCGGCGAACACGGCCGCCAGCCGCTCGGCGTCGCCGAGGGTGAGCGGGCGCCAGGTGAGCTGCATGCGATCAGCGTAGGCGCGCGGTGACGGGCGGCGCACCCCGATTACCCTCGACGTGTGCTGGTGCTCCTCCCCCCTTCCGAGACGAAGGCCGACGGCGGCAAGGGCGCGCCGCTCGATCTCGACGCGCTGTCCTTCCCCGAGCTCAACCCCGTGCGCGCCAAGCTCGCCGACGCGCTCGTCGAGCTCGCCCGGGACGTCCCCGCGAGCCTGGCCGCCCTCGGCATCTCCGAGCGCCAGAGCCACGAGGTCGCGCGCAACGCGAGCCTCTGGACCTCGCCGACGCTGCCCGCCCTGCGCCGCTACACCGGCGTGCTCTACGACGCCCTCGACGTCGGTAGCTTCACGCGTGCCGGTCTGGAGAAGGCGCACCGCAGGCTGGCCGTCACGTCGTCGCTGTTCGGCGTGGTCTCGGCCACCGACCCGATCCCCGCGTACCGCCTGTCCGGCGGCAACAGCGTGCCCGCGCTCGGCACGGTGCGCAGCCTGTGGAAGCCCGCGCTGGAACCGGTGCTGCAGGACATCGAGGGACTGATCGTCGACCTGCGCTCGGGCACGTACTCGGCGTTCGCGAAGCTGCGCCCCGGCGCGGTGACCGTGAAGGTGGTCACGGAGGACGCGAACGGCAACCGCACCACCGTGAGCCACTTCAACAAGGCCTACAAGGGCCGGCTCGCCGCCGTGCTCGCGACCACCCGCGCCGAACCGTCCACAGTGGACGAACTGGTCACGGTGATCACCAAGGCCGGCCTCACCGTGGAACGCACCGGCGACCACGCGCTGGAACTGCTCACGGACGACTGAGCCGTCAGGAAAACCGCGAAGGCGAGCACGCCGTGAGCAGATCCGCCGGCAGGTCTTCGCCCAGCACGAGCGCGGCCATCAGCTTCCCCGCGTACGGCGCCAACGTGAGCCCCGCCGGGCCGAAACCCGTGGCCAGGAACAGCCCCGGCGCGGCCTGGCCCAGCAGCGGCAGCGTGTCCGGCGTCGCGGGCCGGAAGCCGACGCGGGTCTCGGCGAGCGTCGCGGTGGCCAGCCCCGGGGCGACGGCCAGCGCCTGGTCCAGCACCTCGCGCTGACCCGCGGCCGTCACGCGGTAGTCGAACCCCGAGTCCGTCTCGCGTGTCGCCCCGGCGACCACGCGTCCGCCCGCGAACGACAGCAGGTAGTGGCTCGAGCGCGGCAGCACCACGGGCCACGCCGAGGTGTCGGTGTCCGGCACGTCGAAGTGGCTGATCTGGCCGCGCTGCGGCGCCACCGGCACCGGCACGCCGAGGGGTTCGGCCAGCGCCGCCGACCACGCACCCGCCGCGAGCACCACGGCGTCACCGGTCAGCTCCTCCTCGCCCGCGCGCACGCGGGATCCGGGCAGCAACTCGGCCTCCGCCGGCACGAACCGCGCGCCCCGCTGCTCCGCGGCGGCGATCAGCGCCGCCCGCATCACGCGCCCGTCCACCCGGCCCGCACCCGACAGGTGCACCGCCGACAGCTCGGGCGCCAGCGGCGGGAACAGCTCCCTGGCCTGCGCGGGATCGAGCCGCCGCACTTCACCGGCCTCGGGCGCGTCGACGATCCGCTCCGCGAGCCGCTCGTACGCCTCGTCCAGCTCGGCCGCGGCCGAGGAGACGACCATCCCGCCCACGACCTCGAACGACGACTCCTGCCCCTGCTCGCGCAGCGCCGCCGCCAGCTCCGGGTAGTACGCCCCGGCGGCGGCCGCGAGCGGGTAGATCGCGTTGTCCCACCGCGAAGTCCAAGGGCTCACGATGCCCGCGCCCGCCTCCGTGGCGACGCCGGGCAGCCCGCCGTCCACCACCACGACGTCGGCTCCGCTGGTCACGAGGTGGTAGGCCGTGGCGGCCCCGGCGATCCCGCCGCCGATCACGATCACGCGCATGTCTTCACCCTGCCCGCACTTCGCCGCGCCGTCGAGCGAGCACGGCCATCGCCGCGTTGTGCCCGGGAATGCCGCTCACGCCACCGCCTCGCACGGCACCGGCGCCACACAGCAGCACGCGGTCGTGCTCGGTCTCGACCCCCCATTTCCCGACCTCGCCGGGTTCCGACGCGTACGGCCAGGACAGGTCGCGGTGGAAGATGTGCCCGCGCGGCAGCCCGAGCTCGGCCTCCAGGTCCAGCGGCGTCTTCGCCTCCACGCACGGGTTGCCGGCCGCGTCGCGCAGCAGGCAGCTCTCGATCGGCTCGGCGAGCACGCTGTCCAGCGCGGCGATCGTGGCGCGCAGGGCCTCGGCGCGCGCCCGCTCGTTGTCGGCCTCGAACAGCCGCGCCGGCATGTGCAGGCCGAACAACGTGAGCGTCTGCACGCCGGCCGCGCGCTCGGCCGGGCCGAGGATCGACGGGTCGGTGAGCGAATGGCAGTAGATCTCGCACGGCGGCAGCGACGGGATCTTGCCCGCGGCGGCCTCCGCGTACGCCGTTTCGAGCTGCGAAAACGTCTCGTTCACGTGGAAGGTGCCGCCGAACGCGTCGCGCGGGTCCACCGACGCGTCCCGCAGGCGGGGCAGGCGCGAGAGCACCATGTTCACCTTGAGCTGCGCGCCTTCCGGCCGCGGCCCGGGCGCCTCGCCGAGCAGCCGGGCGAGCGTGTCGGGCGCGACGTTGGCCAGCACGTGCTCGCCCACGGCCAGGTGTTCGGCGCCGTCGAGCGAGTAGCGCACCTCGCCGTCCGGCGTCATCGAGTGCACCTCGGCGCCGGTCACGAGCGTGGCCCCGGCCGCGCGGGCGGCGTCGGCGAGCGCCCCGGTCACGGCACCCATGCCGCCCACGGGCACGTCCCAGTCGCCGGTGCCGTTGCCGATCAGGTGGTAGAGCAGGCAGCGGTTCTGGCGCAGGTCCTCGTCGCCGGCGCGGGCGAAGGTGCCGATGAGCGCGTCGGTGAGCACCACGCCGCGCACGGTGTCGTCGTCGAACAGCCCGGTGAGGGTTTCGGCGAGCGGCCGTTCGAACACCGTCGCCCACGCCTCGTCGTCGCCGAGGCGTGCCTTGAGGTTTTCGCGGCTGGGCAGCGGTTCGGTGAGCGAGTCGAACGTCGCCGCCGCCACCCGGCCCGCCCGTGCGTAGAACTCGCGCCACGCGGCGAAGTCCTTTGTGGACCCGGTGACGGTGCGGAAGGACTCGGCCGTGCGGGTGTCGTCGCCCGTGTCGACAAGGAGACCCGTGTCGCCGGAGGGCGTGTAGGACGACATCCGGCGCCGGCGCAGCTCCACGTTCAGGCCCAGCTCCGCCGCGATCTTCCGCGGCAGCAGGCTGACCAGGTAGGAGTAGCGCGACAGCCGCACGTCGACGCCGTCGAACGCGCGGAACGACACCGCCGCGCCGCCGATCTCCCCGCGCCGCTCCAGCACCAGCACCGAGCACCCGGCCCGGGCCAGGTAGGCCGCCGCGACCAGGCCGTTGTGGCCCCCGCCCACGATCACCGCGTCGTGTTTCCCGCCACCGTTCATGGCATCGAGGCTAGGGGTCGGTAATTCGGTTGCGCGACCCCCGCACGTCCCGGCATGCTGCTCGCGAACCGGCGGGGTGCCGGTGGCCGACGGAAGTGAAGGAGGTACGTCATGGCGAATGTCCGGGCGCTCACCTGCCCACTTCCGTTCGCCCCTCGCGGCTAGAGCCTTCGCGCTCGCCCGGTGGGGCACCCCGATCGAGGAGAACCCACCAGTGCGCGAGCACGAGTACGAAGACCTTCACGCGTCCGATTTCGAGCGTCCCCGTCGTGGCCGGCGCTTCACGGACGAACCCGAACCGACCCGCCGCGGCCGGCTCACCGAGAGCGAGCGCGTGCGTCTCGCCCAGGCGCGCGACGACGCCTACACCGAAACCGACCTGCCCGACGGCGCCGACCGCTGGAGCACCTGGGGCGACGCCGAACAAGGCCCGCATCCGAGGCCCGACTGGGTGCTGACGGAGCTCGCCGCGGTCGACACCGACCTCGGCGTGCTCAAGACCGGCAAGGAGGCCGACGTGCACCTCCTGCGCCGCACGATGCCGGGCGAGGACGGGGTGCTGCTGGCCGCCAAGCGCTACCGCAGCGACGAGCACCGGCTGTTCCACCGCGACGCCGGTTACCTCGAAGGCCGGCGCATGCGGCGCTCCCGCGAGATGCGGGCCATGGCGGGCCGCACCTCGTTCGGGCGCAACCTGATCGCCGAGCAGTGGGCGGTGGCGGAGTTCGCGGCGCTGAGTCGCTTGTGGACGATCGGCGCGCCCGTGCCCTACCCCGTGCAGCGCCACGGGACCGAGCTGCTGCTGGAGTTCCTCGGCGAACCCGACGGCACAGCCGCGCCGCGGCTCGCGCAGCTGCGCCCGGAACCCGACGAGCTGGCCGACCTGTGGGAGCAGGCGGTGTCGGCGCTGGAGCTGCTCGCCACGCAGGGGCTCGTGCACGGCGACCTGTCGGCGTACAACCTGCTGGTGCACGAAGGGCACCTGATGGTGATCGACCTGCCCCAGGTGGTCGACCTCGTGGCGAACCCGCGCGGGCGCGAGTTCCTGGAGCGTGACGTGCGCAACCTCGCGGACTGGTTCCGGGCCCGTGGCCTGCCGGAACGCGTCGCGGACGTCGACGACCTCGTGGGTGACCTGGCCTTCGCCGCGGGGCTGGGCTGAGCCGGCGCGCGTACTGTGGGTGACGTCGCAGCGGGTCTTTTACACTGCGCCATTCGGCTGTGGCGCAGGACACTGCTGCGACGCCGCCCACAACCGGACACCTGGGTGCGAAGCAGAAGGCCTCACTCCGGTACAGTGAACACAGACCGCAACCGGCGGCGTGGATGAGTTGGTGTCCGTCGCCTCCAAAGCCCACTGACGGGCTCGCGGTGAAATCCGAAGCATTTCCATCGGCGCACGATGGTGGTAACTCCTGAGCGCGCCGGGTCCGTCCCTGTGAACGCCCATTGCACACCATCTTGCCCTGCCTGCGAGCGGGCAGCCCGGGCCTCCTTGCGACGTGCCACGTCCGAGAGGCATAAGTGACAGTCACGTTCAATTCCGGCCATTCCGCCGCGTCGTCCCACTCCTCGGGGCCTTCGCGCGGTGACCGTCATGACCGCAAGCCGCGCCAGCGTCCCGCCCGTGAGGACTTCCTGCGCGACGACACGGTCGAGACGGTGGCCACCAAGACCTTCGCGCAGCTCGGTCTTCCCGAAGAGCTGCTGCAGGCGCTGCGTGAGGCGGGCATCGACTCGCCGTTCCCGATCCAGTCGGCCACGATCCCCGACGCGCTCGCCGGGCGCGACGTGCTGGGCCGCGCCCAGACCGGTTCGGGCAAGACGCTGGCGTTCGGCCTGGCCATCCTGGCCCGGCTCAACGGCGGCAAGGCCCGCCCGAAGCGCCCCCGCGCGCTCGTGCTCGTGCCGACCCGCGAGCTGGCCATGCAGGTGGCCGACTCGCTGACCCCGCTCGCCAAGTCGCTCGGCCTCTGGTGCCGCACGGCCGTGGGCGGCATGGCCTTCACCCGTCAGGCCGACGCGCTTTCGCGTGGCGTCGACCTGCTCATCGCCACCCCGGGCCGCCTGTCGGACCACGTCCGCCAGGGCACGGCGTCGCTGGGCGACTGCAACTTCATCGCGCTCGACGAGGCCGACCAGATGGCCGACATGGGCTTCATGCCGCAGGTTCGCGAGATCCTCGACCTCACCCCTCCGGGCGGGCAGCGGCTGCTGTTCTCCGCGACGCTCGACGGTGACGTCAACAAGCTCGTGAAGCAGTACCTGACCGACCCGGTCACGCACTCGGTCGCGCCGTCGACCGCGAGCGTGGACACCATGGACCACCACGTGCTCCAGGTGTCGCACCAGGACAAGCAGGACATCGTCACGCAGATCGGTGCCCGCGAGGGCCGCACGATCATGTTCGTGCGCACCAAGCACCACGTCGACCGCCTCACCGAGCGGCTGCGTGAGCAGGGTGTGCACGCGGCGGCGCTGCACGGCGGCAAGACCCAGGGGCAGCGCAACCGCGTGCTGGCCGACTTCAAGGAAGGCCACACCCCGGTGCTGGTCGCCACCGACGTCGCCGCCCGCGGCATCCACGTGGACGACATCTCGCTGGTGCTGCACGTGGACCCGGCCGCGGACCACAAGGACTACCTGCACCGCGCGGGCCGCACGGCGCGCGCCGGTGCGTCCGGTGTCGTGGTCACGCTGGTCACGCACGACCAGAAGCGCACCGTCCGCCGGATGACCGACCGGGCCGGCGTGCGCGCCGAGACCACGGTGGTCCGTCCGGGCGACGCGGAGCTCTCGCGCATCACGGGTGCGCAGGAGCCGAGCGGCGAGCCGGTGATCGAGCGTCGGCGCGAGTCGCCGCGTCGCAGCGGTGGCCGTGGCTTCGGCGGTGGCCGCGAGCGCGGTGAGCGCGGTGGCTACGGCGAGAACCGCGACCGCGGTTACGGTTCGCGCGAAGGCCGCCCGAGCTTCGGCGGCCGCGGTCGTCAGCCGCGGTCGGGCTCCGGGTCCGGCAACGGTGCGGGTCGCCCGCAGCGTCCGGGTCGTCCGCAGCGTCGTGGTTACGACAGCTGATTTCTCCGTTCGACGAAAAGGCCCCGCTTCGGCGGGGCCTTTTTCGTTGTGTGGCAGGGCCCACGGTTTCCGGTCGGGCGCGGGTGGGACACTGCGGGACGTGAACGCCATCCCGCAGCTGCCGCCCGAGAACGTCTTCGACTGGCTCGACACCGAAGCCGGGAAGCGGGCGGACGCGGGTCTGGTGCGGCGGCTGCGGGCGCGGCCCGCGCAGGCGGACGAGCTCGACCTCGCCGGCAACGACTACCTCGGCCTGGCCCGCGACAAGCGTGTGGTCGGCGCCGCCGCGGCCGCCGCCATGCGCTGGGGCGCGGGCGCCACCGGCTCCCGGCTCGTCACCGGCTCGACGGAGCTGCACGCGGAGCTGGAACTCGAGCTCGCGCGCTTCTGCGGCGCCCAGGCTGCCCTGGTGTTCTCCTCGGGCTTCGCGGCCAACCTCGGCGCGGTCACGGCGTTGTCCGGCGCCGAGTCGGCGATCGTCACGGACAAGTACATCCACGCGTCGCTCATCGAAGGCTGCCGCCTCTCGCGCGCCGACGTGGCGGCCGTGGCCCACGCGACGCCGTCGGCGATCGAGCACGCCCTCTCCACCCGCCGCAAACCACGCGCGCTCGTGGTCACGGACTCGGTCTTCTCCGTCGACGGCGACCTCGCACCCCTGGACGAGCTCGCCCGCATCTGCCGCGCCGCCGGCGCCGCCCTGCTCGTCGACGACGCCCACGGATTCGGCGTCCTCGGCGAAGGCGGCCGCGGCGCCGTCCACGCGGCCGGCCTGTCCGCCTCGCCGGACGTGGTGACCACCCTGACCCTGTCGAAGTCCCTCGGCGCCCAGGGCGGCGCCGTCGTCGGCCCCCGGCGCGTGATCAAGCACCTGGTGGACACGGCCCGCAGCTTCATCTTCGACACGGCCCTCGCGCCGGCCAGCGCCGCCGCCGCGCTCACGGCCCTGAACGTGCTGAAGGCCGACCCCGAGCTGCCCACCCGCGTCACGGACAACGCCGGGAACATCGCCATGCAGCTCAAGGCCGCCGGCCTGCGCGCCAGCATCCCGGACGCCGCGGTGATCTCGGTCCAGGCCCCGTCCGCCGAGGCCGCCGTGGCGTGGGCCGAGTCCTGCGCGGACCAGGGCGTGCGCGTCGGCTGCTTCCGCCCGCCGTCCGTACCGGACGGCATCTCCCGCCTGCGCATCACGGTCCGCGCGGACCTCACGGAGGCGAACGTGGAGCGCGCGGTGAAGGTGATCACTTCGACGGCTCCGCGCGGCGCGGCTGCGTAGTTCTCAGCGGCTGGTTCTCGGTCGAGCGGGCACGGCGCGCGAGTGCGCGCCATTGCCATGCCACGGCCTTGGCGCCGAGGGCGTGGCTCGGCTCGCAACTCGCTCGACGGCGGACGCCTCGAACCCGGCCAGCGGCACGCGAGGACGCCCCGCCACGCCGCGGCCTTGGCGCCGAGAGCTTCGTTGCTCTCGGCAGCGCAGCGCAGCCCAGCTACCCCAGCCGGGTTCTCGGCTCCTCGTAAGGACTAACTCTTCCCGGCCGCTCGGCGCATCGTGATGTGCGGGATCCCGTCGTCCAGGAATTCGTCGCCTTCGGCCACGAAGCCGAAGCGGGCGTAGAGGCTCTGGGCGTAGGTCTGGGAGTCGAGGACGAACTCGCCCGGGGCGTCGGCCAGCGCGGCTTCCATCAGCGACGCCGCCAGGCCCTGGCCGCGCGCCGAGGCCGCCGTGACGACGCGGCCGATGCGGGAGACCCCGTCCGGGTCGGCGAGCACGCGCAGGTACGCGGTGACGCCGCCGGCGGGGTCGGCCAGCCACAGGTGCCGGGTGGTCGGGAGGAGGTCGCGGCCGTCGATGTCGGCGTACACGCACTCCTGCTCCACGACGAACACCTCGCCGCGCAGGCGGAGGATGGCGTAGAGCTGGGCGGCGGTGAGGTCAGGGCCAGTGGCTTCGAGCACCCGCCCTGCTTAACACAGCTCAGCCGAGGATCCGCTCCTGGGACTGGGCAGCGATGTCGTCGGCGAAAGCGGACACGCGGGTGTACACGCCGGGCTTGCCGGCCTTCGCGCAGCCGTCGCCGAAGGAGACGACGCCGATGAGGGTGTCGCCGACCACGAGGGGGCCGCCGGAGTCGCCCTGGCAGGCGTCGATGCCGCCGTCCGGGTAGCCGGCGCAGACCATGCTCGCCGGGTCATACGTGTCGTACGCGGTCTTGCAGGTGGTGTCGCTGACGAGCGGCACCACGGCGCTGCGCAGGTAGTCGGAGCGGTCGCCGCCGTCGGCGACGCGGCCCCAGCCGAGCACGGTGGCCTGCGTGCCGGTGTCGTAGGCCGCGCGGTCGCTCGTGGACGCGACCCGCGCCGGCCGGTACGGCAGCTGGCCGCGCACGGTCAGCACGGCGATGTCGTCGCCCTTCGTCGGGTCGGAGAAGCCCGGCGCGACCCACTCGCGCGCCACGGTGAGCACCACGCCGTCACTCGTGCGCTTGTCCTGCCGGCCCGCGACCACGCGCACGTTGTTGCTCGGCAGCGCCGCGGCGCAGTGCGCGGCCGTGGCGACCGCGGTGGAGCTCACGATCACCGCGCCGCAGAACTGGTTGCCGCTCTGGTCGGCGAGGTACACCGCGTACGGGTGGTCGGCCAGCGTCGCCTCGTCGCCGCCGACGATCCGCGGCTGCGCACCCGAGGGCGGGGTGTCCTGCGCCGACGCCGTGCTGACCGCGATCGGCACCGTCACCGCGGCCACGAGCAGGGCCCCGGCCGCGAGAAGGAGCGGACGGCGGAACTTGGCGGGCATGGGATTCCCCAATCAACGACAGTGAGCGAAGGACACGAAGATCGCGGCGCGTGAACAAGCAGCCGCGATTACCCTAAACGGAGCAGGCCCGAAATGGTGTCACTGGAACGGGTGGACTGAGCGCTCACGGAGCGCGTTTGATTTGCTGGTCCCATGCGACGGAGAGCGACGGCGGCGGCCGGCACCCTGATGGCGTTCCTGCTGGTCGGCTGCAGCACGCCGGCCCCTCCCGCGGCGCCTCGACCACCCTCACCGAGCGCGACGAGCCGGACGAGCGCGGCACTCCCGACAACCCGGACAGCGACGAGCGCGCCGCCCGTCACCTGGCAGGTGGGTGCACACCCGCTCCCCCTGCGGTCCGACGGCTTCGGCCAGATCCTCCCGACTCCACCCGAACTGGTGAACCGTTCGCTGCCGACGCGCGATTTCCTGCCGCCGCCGGAAGGAAACGTGTTCGCCTCGAAGATCTCCGCGGTGCCCGCCGACGTGCTCGCGCGCAGCACCTGGCAGGCCGCGTGCCCGGTGAAGTCGACGGACATGCGGTACGTCACGCTCTCGTTCTGGGGCTTCGACGGCCGCGCCCACACCGGCGAGCTGCTCGTGAACCGCTCCGGCGCGCAGGCGCTCGTCACGGTGTTCGGCAAACTCTTCGCCGCGCGGTTCCCGATCGAGGAGATGCGCGTGACCTCGCCCGCGGAGCTCGACGCGGCGCCCACCGGCGACGGCAACGACACGAGCGCCTTCGTCTGCCGCCCGGTGCGCGGTGAGACCAATTGGTCGGCCCACGCCTACGGGCTGGCGGTGGACGTGAACCCGTTCTGCAACCCGTACACGAAGGGACCGCTCGTGCTGCCGGAACTGGCGTCGGCGTACCTGGACCGTTCACGGGTGCGGCCGGGCATGGTGGTGGCGGGCGGACCGGTCGTGCGGGACTTCGCCGCCGTAGGCTGGAGCTGGGGCGGGGCGTGGACCTCGCCGGTCGACCGGATGCACTTCACAGCCACCGGGCACTGATCACGGGAACACCGCGTCGCGGGCTTCGGTTGACTAGGCTGGGAACGCTCGTTCTACGGCTTTCGGAGGAAGACTGTGCCGCACTACGACCTGGTGATCGTCGGGACCGGATCGGGGAACTCGATCCTCGACCCGCGCTTCGCCGACCTGAAGACGGCGATCGTCGAAAAGGGGACGTTCGGCGGCACGTGCCTCAACGTGGGCTGCATCCCGACCAAGATGTTCGTCTACGCCGCCGATGTGGCCGCGACGCCTTCGCACAGCTCGCGCCTCGGCGTGGACGAAGAGCTCAACGGCGTGCGCTGGCCCGAGATCCGCGACCGCGTCTTCGGCCGCATCGACCCGATCGCCGCGGGCGGCGCGGAGTACCGCAAGAACCACGAGGACAACAAGAACGTCGACGTCTACCAAGGCGAAGGCCGCTTCACCGGGATGAAGGAGCTGCGCGTCAGCTTCTCCGACGGCCGGCCCGACGAGGTCCTCACGGCCGACCGCTTCGTGCTCGCCGCCGGCGGGCGACCGGTGGTGCCGGACATTCCCGGCCTCGAAGAGACCGGTTACCACACCTCCGACTCGATCATGCGGCTCGACGCCCTGCCCCGCCGCATCACCATCCTCGGCGGCGGCTACATCGCGGCGGAGTTCGCGCACGTGTTCGCGTCGTTCGGCGTGGACGTGACCGTGGTCCTGCGCTCGGGCGCGATGGTGCGCGGCGAGGACGAAGACGTGAGCGCCCGCTTCACCGAGCTGGCCGCGGAGCGCTTCGACCTGCGCCGTGACCGCAAGGTCGTGAGCGCGCGCCGCGAAGGTGACACGGCCGTGCTCGAACTCGAAGGCCCGCAAGGCGCCGAGACGCTCGAGACCGACCTCATCCTGGTCGCCATCGGCCGCCGGCCCAACTCCGATCTGCTCGACGTCGCCGCCACCGGCGTCACCACGAAGCCCAGCGGCCACGTGGTCGTCGACGCGCACCAGGAGACGGTGGTGCCGGGCATCTACGCACTCGGCGACATCTCCTCGCCGTACGAGCTCAAGCACGTCGCGAACCACGAAAGCCGTGTGGTGCAACACAACCTGCTCCACCCGGACGACCGCATGGAGGCCGACCACCGCTTCGTGCCGCACGCGATCTTCTCCTCGCCGCAGATCGCCTCCGTCGGCCTGACCGAGCAGGACGCGCGCGCCCAGGGCGTGTCCTACGTCGTGTCCAAACAGGACTACGCCGGCATCGCGTACGGCTGGGCGATGGAAGACACGACCGGCTTCGCGAAGCTGCTCGCCGACCCGGCCACCGGCCAGCTCCTCGGCGCCCACATCATCGGCCCGCAGGCGTCCTCGGTGATCCAGCCGCTCATCCAGGGCATGAGCTTCGGCGTTGACGCCCGCGCCCTGGCGCGCGGCCAGTACTGGATCCACCCGGCGATGCCGGAGCTGATCGAGAACGCGCTGCTGAACCTGCCACTGGACTGACGGGTACCCACGGAAAAGGCCGCCCCGCTCGATGGTCGAGCAGGGCGGCCTTTCTCATGAGTACGAACGCGGCTCAGACGTACCGGGCCCGGCCCGCCAGGAACCCGAAGAACATCTGCGCGCACGTCACGGCCATGAGGACGATCAGCGACACGGTCCAGCTGCCGGTTGCGTCGTGGAGGAGGCCGAACACGAAGGGGCCGACGGCGGCCAGGAGGTAGCCGTAGCCCTGGGCCATGCCGGAGAGGCGGGCGGTGTCGGCGCCGGAGCGGGCGCGCAGGGCGATCACGGTGAGGGCGAGCGAGAACACGCTCATGCCGATGCCGACGAGCACACTCCAGAGCAGCGGCGAGGCGCTCGGCGCGATCAGCAGGCCGGCCATCCCGGCGAGGCCGCACAGGCCCATGCCGACGATCCACCAGCTCTGCGTGCCCTGGCGGGCGGCCACCGGCGGGATCACGAGGCTGATCGGCACGGCGATCACGGAGATCAGGCCGAGCAGCAGGCCCGCGTCGCCCTTGCTCACGCCGGAGTCGATGAACACCTGCGGCAGCCAGCCCATGACCACGTAGGCGATGAACGCCTGCAGCCCGAAGAAGATCGTGACGATCCAGGCGAGCGGGCTGCGCAGGAGCGACCGGCCGCCGGCGCCGGCCGCCATGGGCTTCGGGGCGCGGCCGGTGCCCCGCACGGCGATGAACCACACCACCAGCGCGATCGCGCCGAGCACCGCCCACGAGCCGAGCGACTCGCGCCAGCCGCCCAGCGCCGTCTCCAGCGGGGGGCTCGCGGCGGAACCGGCCGCGCCGCCGCCTTGCAGCGCGGCCGTGTAGACGCCGGTCATCATGCCGACGCGCGCCGGGAAGGAATCCTTGATCACCACGGGGATGAGGACGTTGATCAGGGCGATGCCGGCCGTCGCGACGAGGGTGCCGCCGAGGACCACGAACGGGCCGTCGACCACCCGCAGCACCAGCCCGGCCGTGAGCACCGCCAGGGCGAACCCGATCGCCGAGCCGATGCCGATCCGGCGCGACAGCAGGGGCGCCAGCATGCCCGCGCCGGCGAAACACAGGCCCGGCAACGTGGTGAGCACGCTCGCCCAGATCGCCGACGCACCGAGGCCGCCGCGCATCTCCGCGAGCAGCGGGCCGACGCTCGTGATGGCCGGGCGCAGGTTCAGCGCCGTGAGCACCACGGCCACGGCGAGCAGCGCACCACCGGCGATCACCCCGGGCCGGCGCACGCGGCCGGTCTCCTCTTCGAGCGCGCCCTCGAGCTCGAGCTCCAGGCGATCGGAGTAGGACGCGGGGCGTGGGGTGGGATCCCAGGAATCGACGGACACGTCCGCTACTATCGCATACATAGGATGATTGGATGAAGGGATTAATCCTGTGCCTCTCGCCACCACCCGGCGCGCGGGCCTGGTCGACCAGGTCATCGACCAGCTGCGCGACGCGATCGCACAGGGGGAATGGCCGGTCGGACAGCGCATCCCCACCGAGCCGGCGCTGGTCGCCCAGCTCGGCGTCGGCCGCAACACCGTGCGCGAGGCCGTGCGCGCGCTCGCGCACACCGGCATCCTCGAGGTCCGCCAGGGCGACGGCACGTACGTGCGCGCCACCAGCGAGGTCTCCGGCGCCCTGCGCCGGCTGTGCGGCACGGAGCTGCGCGAGGTCCTGCAGGTCCGCCGCACCCTGGAAGTCGAAGGCGCCCGCCTCGCCGCCACGGCCCGCACCGACGAGGACCTCGCGCACCTGCGCGTACTCCTCGACCGCCGCGACCGCGAGCAGCTCGAGGGCCGCGTCGAAGACTTCGCCCACACCGACGCCGAGTTCCACCTCGAGATCGTCCGATGTGGACACAACGGCCTGCTGTTCGAGCTCTACCGCGGCCTGATGGAGGCCATCACCGCCAGCGTCGCCGCCACCTACGAGGCCCCCGACCACGCCGAGGTCATCAAGCACCGCGGCCTCGTCGACGCCATCGAAGCCCGCGACCCCGACCGCGCGGGCGCCGAAGCGGGCGACTTCCTGGACGAGCTGCTGGCGCGGGCGGAGGAGACCGGCAAAACGAAGGACTGAACCGCCGGGCCCGCGCAGCGGTCGACCGGGCCACGCCGCCGAACCCGACGAAAACCGCGCCCGTCGACACCGGCCCCACCATGGATCACCGCGGCGGTCAGGGCCTCGACCAGCCGGCCGAGCACCGTGCCCGCCTGCCCCTGTGGCCGCTTCGCGAGCGGCGCGCGGCACTTCAAGATCAGGCCGCGTTGCGAGAGGTACCGCTGCTCCGTCTTGTGCGGCACGGGTCGCCGTCTTGCCTCGCGGTCCCGAAGGCGACCGGGTTCGTCCTGGACCACCAACGCCACCCGATGAACGGCCTCACCCACCCGCGGGAGACTTGAACGTGAAAGTCTCTCGGATAAGTTGCGGTCACCTCCACCACGCGCGAGAGTTCGATCACCATCTCCCGGACGAAGACGAAGAGGTCACCTCGTGCGCCGTTCGCCCCTTGTCGTGCTGCTGGTGATCGCCGGGCTGGTGGCCGGTGCCACCGCCGCGACCGCGAGTACTCCGAAGTTCACCAAGTACGTGTCGCTCGGCGACTCGTACACCGCCGGGCCGCTGATCCCGTGGCAGCAGGCCAGCTGGTGTTTCCGCTCGAACAACAACTACCCGTCCTGGCTCGCAACGCGGCTCGGGATCTACGACGAGGCCGGCGCGTTCACGGACGTGAGCTGTTCGTCGGCAGACACCTCGAACATGACGCAGCCGCAGGTCACGCCGTCGCCGAGCATTCCGTTGTCCACGCAGGAGCCGCAGTTCGACGCGCTGCACGCGGACACCGACCTGGTCACCATCGGCATCGGCGGCAACGACGACAGCGTGTTCGGCGACCTCACCGGCACCTGCCCCACGCTGCGCGCGCAGGACCCCACCGGCGCGCCCTGCCAGGAGCGCTACACGGTGAACGGCGTGGACACCATGGCGACCGCCGTGCAAGCGACCGGGCGCAACGTCGCGCAGGTCGTGAAAGGCGTGAAGGACCGCTCCCCCGCCGCGACGATCGTGCTCGTCGGCTACCCGCGGCTGGTGCCGCCGACGGGGACGTGCCCGAGCGTGATCCCGTTCGCCGACGGTGACTACCGCTGGGCCGACGGCATCGAGCAGCAGCTCAACGCCGCTATCGCCGGTGCCGCCGCGAGCGAGGGCGTGAAGTACGTGGACACCTACGGCCCCAGTCTCGGCCACGACGCGTGCGCCGGAGCCGAGGCGTGGGTCAACGGCCAGAGCACGAACCTGTTCGAAGCCGTGGCCTACCACCCGTTCCGCGCCGGTATGAAAGCCGAAGCGGCCCTGATCGCGAAGGCACTGGGCGTGCCGGCGAAGAGCCTCAAGACGCCGGCTCCGCGCAGCACGGCCGATGCCCGTCAGCTGGCGAAGGCGGCGCACCTCACGGGAGCGTGAGGATCTCCGCGCCGTCGGCCGTGACCACGAGGGTGTGCTCGAACTGGGCCGTCCACTTCTTGTCCTTCGTGGTCACGGTCCAGTTGTCGTCCCACACGTCGTAGTCGATGGTGCCGAGGGTGATCATCGGCTCGATCGTGAAGGTCATGCCCTCCTCGATCAGCGTGTGCACCGAGGGCTCCTCGTAGTGCAGCACGGTCGGCGCCGTGTGGAACGCGGGGCCGACACCGTGGCCGGTGAAGTCGCGGACCACGCCGTAGTCGAAGCGCTTGGCGTAGGCCTCGATCACGCGGCCGATCACGTTCAGCTGCCGGCCCGGCCGCACGGCCTTGATGGCGCGCGCGGTGGCTTCCCGCGTGCGCTCGACGAGCAGCTTCGCCTCCTCGGAGACGTCACCGGCTAGGAAGGTGGCGTTGCAGTCGCCGTGGACAGCCCCGATGAAGGCGGTGACGTCGATGTTGCAGATGTCGCCGTCCTCGATCACGGTCGAGTCGGGGATGCCGTGGCAGATCACCTCGTTGAGCGAGGTGCAGCAGGACTTCGGGAAGCTGCGGTAGCCCAGCGTCGACGGGTAGGCGTGGTGGTCGAGCAGGTACTCGTGCACCACGTTGTCGATGTCGTCGGTGGTGGCGCCGGGCTTCACGGCCTTGCCGCCCTCTTCCAGCGCCTGCGCGGCGATCCGCGAAGCCACGCGCATGGCCTCGATCACCTCGGGGGTGCGCACACCGTTGCCGGTGTCCCGCTTCGGCGCCGGCCGGTCGACGTACTCGGGGCGGGCGATGTCGGCGGGAACGGCGCGGCGGGGGGTCTGGACGCCGGGCTTCAACGGGGCACGAACGGACATGCTCTCCAGACTACGACGTCACTTCGCGGCCACGCCCGCGAGGAACCGGTGAGCCGCTTCCACGGCCGGTTTCGACGACCCCGCGTCGGTGAGCAGCACCGCGAACGCCAGGTCGCCCTGATAGCCGACGAACCAGCCGTGGGAGTGCGTGCCGTCGCCGAACTGGGCCGTGCCGGTCTTGCCGCGCACGTCGGGCAGGTCACGCAGGCCGGTGGCGGTGCCGGTGGTCACCACGTCGCGCATCATCGAGCGCACGGCGTCGAGCACCTCCGGTCGCGGCGCCGGGCCGAGGCCGGTGACCTTGCCCGGCTGCCCGCGCACGAGCGACGGCGTGGGCACCTTCCCCGACTGCACGGCCGCGGCCGCGAGCGCCATCCCGAACGGGCTCGTGACCACCGTCCCCTGTCCGAAGCCGTTTTCCGCGCGCTGCACCACGGAGCCGGCCGGCGGCACGGAGCCGGTGACGGTGGTGAGGCCGGGGATCACGAAGTCGGCGCCGATGCCGAGCGAGCGCGCCGCGTCGGTGAGCGCGGTCGGTGACAGACCGGCCGAGAGCTGGGCGAACGTGGTGTTGCACGACTGCGCGAACGCCTTCGCCAGCGGCACCGTGCCCAGGTCGAAGCGGCCTTCGTTCGGCACCAGGCGGCCTTCGAACGTGGTCGTGCCCGGGCAGGCCACCGGTGAGTCGACCTTCACGCGCCCGGCGCCGAGCGCGGCCGTGGCGGTCACGATCTTGAACGTGGAGCCCGGCGGGAAGCGGCCGGTGAGCGCGAGCGGCCCCTGCTCGTCGGCCGGCTCGTTCTGCGCGACGGCCAGCAGCTGTCCCGTCGAGGGCTGCAGCGCCACGAGCGCGGCGGCGGTCTTCACGGGCGCCAGCGCCTGCTCGGCGGCGGTCTGCAGGTGCGTGCTCAGCGTGCTGGTGACGGCCGGCGGCGCCTTCGGGGCCACGGCGTAGAGCTCGCTGGCTTCGCTGCCGGTGACGTCGAGCGACACGATGCGCCAGCCCGCGCCGCCCGCGGCCTGCTGCTCGACCATGGTGCGCAGAACGGGCAGGATCTGGCGGCCGGTGTCGCGGTTGTCGGGCAGGAGGCGTTCCTGGCTGGTGAAGCGGACGCCGGGCAGGTCGTAGATGGTGGGCTTCACCTGCTCGTAGTCGGTGTCGCGCAAGGAAAGCACCGGGTAGGCGGAGCCGGGTTTGGTGGCCTTGATGCCGTCGAGCACGGAGCGGCCGGTGACCGTGGGCTCGAAGCGGTGCAGCGCCGAGCCGAGCTTGCTCGCCACGGCGCCGGTGTTGCCCGTTTTCGCCGGGTCCACCACCACGCCGATCACGGTCTGCGGGCGCAGCAGCGGGAACCCGTCGCGGTCGAGCACGGGCGCGGGCTCGGCCGGGTCGGCCTCGATCGCGATGCTCTGCTGCGGCGCGAGCTGCGGGTGCACGACGGTGGGCTGCCAGTGGACCTGCCAGCCGTCCTCGGTGGAGCGCAGCTGCGCGTCGGAGGTGTAGGTCCAGGTGCGGCCCTTGGGCAGGTGCCAGGTGAGGCGGTAGCCGCCGGTGGCGGTGTCGCCGGACTTCTTCACGGATTCGTCGGTCGCGTCGATCGACTCGGGTTTCAGCGCCGTGCGGACCTGGGTGAGGAGCGTTTTGGCAGCGTCGGGTGAGTCGGTGCGCGCGGCGGCGCCGGCGACGTCACCGGTGCCGACGGCGGTGAGGAAGGCGGCGAGGGTGTCTTCCGGGCCGTCGGAGGAGAAGAGTCCGCAGCCGGCCAGGGGCAGGACGGTGAGGAGGGTGACGGTGAGGGCCGCTGCTTTTCGGTGTGCCCGACCGGGTGCCATGAGTCGGATCGAACCAGCCCGGCCGGTGCGTTCCGGGTCGAAACGCCGACCCGGAAGGGCGAATCGGGTTCGGCGCTGGTTGAGAACACGACGGCTTCAGAACAACACGGTGGCGTACTGGCCGACCTGCTGGAACCCGATGCGCCGGTAGGCGGCGAGCGCGGGGGCGTTGAACGCGTTCACGTACAGGCTCGCGGTGCGGCCGAGACCGTGCACGAGCCGGTTGACGACCGCGGCCGTGCCGGCGGTGCCGAGGCCCCCGCTGCGGCGTTCCGGGTGCACCCAGACGCCCTGGATCTGGCCGACGCCCGCGGACATCGCACCGATCTCGGCCTTGAACACGACCTCGCCGTCCTCGAACCGCGCGAACGCGCGCCCGGTCGCGATCAGCTCGCTCACGCGGGCGCGGTAGCTGGCCCCGCCGTCTCCGCTGCGCGGGTCGACGCCCACCTCTTCGATGAACATCGCCACGGCCGCGGGCAGGTACCGATCCAGCTCGTCCGGCCGCACCGCGCGCACCCGCGGGTCGGCTTTCACCAGCGGGTTTCCGTCGAGTGCCATCAGCGGCTGGTCACCGCGCACCTCGCGCGCGGGGCCCCATTCGCTCTGCAGCTCGTCCCACAGCCCCAGCACCTGCTCGGCCGGCCCGACGAGCGACGAGCACGTGCGCTGCCTCCGCAACGCCCGATCCGCGAACGACCGCAACGCCGACGCGTTGCCGCGCAAGGGAATCAGGTTCGGCCCGGCGAAACACAGGCCTTGGAAGCGCGTGGACCGCCCCGGGCGCCCGTCGGCGGCCCAGAGCTCGCCACCGAGCCGCCAGGGGTCGAGGCCCGCGGCCTCGACCCTGGCGCTGACCATGCAGCTGCTCACCGGGTCGGCGGCCAGTGCGGCGCGCACTGCCGGATAGTCCCGATCGTCGAGCAGCCGTGCACCTGCAAGCCGCAACACGCTGTCCAGAGTGCCAGATGACGCGGATGAACGGAACGCAAGCCCACCGACACGCTCAGATGAACGGCACAATCGGACCATGCAGCGCTACACCTACAAGGTCGTCGAACTCCGCGAGAAGCTCCTGGGCGGCAAAATGTCGGGCGACAAGCTGGAACGCATCCTGAACGACCACGCCCGCGACGGGTGGCAACTGAAGGCCATCACCTCGGCGGATGTGAAGGGGCGGATGGGGCCGGGAGGGGTGGACGGGTTGCTGGTGACGTTCGAGCGACCGGTCCAGTAGGCCGCTTGGGGGTTCTGGATGCCTGGCCCCGCCAAGCCCGCATTGGGCAGCTATCCGCAGGTCTCGGCTCACACCTCGCCACCTCACGGCGCGGTACGCGCTACCTCGCGGCGCACAACCGACCCGGAGCCGACACTCCGGCGGCAACCTTCGCGCGCCCGACTCACGAGACCGCCTGCCCGGCGCGGCGACCGCCCTTCGGTTGAGCACCCCTGCGAGGCCCGACGACGGCCGGAAGCACGCCCGAACCACACCCCCGAAGTCAGCAACTCGAGCAAGAGCGCCGCTTCAAGCGCCCCGGTAACTGCCGATCGTCCAGCTGTTGCCCTCCGGGTCGCGCAGGCTGAAGGTGTGCGAGCCGTACTCCGTGTCGTGCAGGCCCAGTGTCACCTCGGCGCCGGCGGCGCGCACGCGGTCGTGGATCTCGTCCACGCGGTCGGAGACCACGTAGACCGCGCCGGTGCCCGGTTTCATCGCGTCGTGGACGTCGTCGGTGGGGCCGCCGGTGCTGCCGAGCATCATGGCGCCGCCTTCGGGCCAGCGGAGTTCGGCGTGGGCGATGGCGCGGTCGGGGCCGCCGGGGACGACGAGGGTTTCCTCGAAGCCGAGGACGTCGACGAGGAAGCGGACGGCCGCGGGGGCGTCGTCGTAGCGGAGGGCGGGCCAGACGGTCGGTTGAGGTGTCATGCGGAGGAGTCTGGCTCCGCGCCCGAACCGTCGTCTTGGAGAAACGGGAGTTCCTCCGCGATCCACGTCCGAGGGGAGCACCCCGCCAGCGCCCGCCACTCGTTCGACAGGTGGGCCTGGTCGTAGTAGCCCGCGGTGACGGCCACGGAGGCCAGGTCCAGGCAGCCGGCGCGGAGCAGCCGGCCCGCGTGTTCGAAGCGCAGCACGCGGGCGGCCTGTTTGGGGGCCAGGCCGAGTTCCGCGCGGAAGCGTTCGCCCAGGTGGCGGCGGCTCCAGCCGACCTCCGAGGCCAGGGTGGAGACGCGCACGGAGCCCCGGGAGCGGCGCAGCTGCCGCCAGGCCTCGTTCAGTTCCGACGGCACCCGGGAAACATCAGCCCCGCCGGCCAGCACCTCGTCCAGCACCGCGAACCGCGACTCCCAATCCGGCAGCGAGTGCAGGCGCGCAGGCAGCGAACGCCAGGCCCCGCCGAGGTCGGCCACGTCCACCACCCGCCCGCTCAGCTCCGCCGCCGTGACGCCGAGCAGCGCGCGCACGCCGAGCGGGTCCAGCTCCACGTGCAGCCCGCGTTGCACCCGGTCCTGCGTGATCAGCGCGGGTGAGGTGTGCAGCCCGCCGACCAGCCCCTGCAACGACCCCGCACCGGGCAGGCCGGCGAACCGGATCGGCTGCTCGAGGCTCACGATGAGCGTGACGTGCCGCGAAGGCAGGCCGCGGTGCACGGGCAGCGTCACGTCGTCCTGGGCGTAGCCGACGTAGCGCGTGACCAGGGGCCGCAGCGCGGGGTGCGGCAAGCGGGTGGCCCAGCTGTGACTCACCTGACCAGCGTAGGCCGCGGAGCACCGATTTCTGCTACCACGGAGGCAGCACAGCCAAGCGGGGGCCACCGGAGAAAGGAACCGCCGGAGTGTCGATCCAGGAGCAGGCCCAGCAGCTCGAACTGCTGGCCGACCAGGTGCCCACCGGCATCGCCCTCGCGACGAAGGACGAGCTGGCGGAGCTGCAGTCCCAGGTGCTCGGGCTGCTCGGCGAGACGGCCACCGCCACGTCGATCCAAGGGGCCATCCAGCTGGCGAGCAGGCAGATCGACGACGTCGCCGCCGCGCTCGAAAACGTGCGCATGCAGATCAGGGACGCCGCCCAGCACCACCTGCAGGGCTGAACAGCAACAAAAAGAGCCGGCCCCGGCGGAAACCGGGGCCGGCGACAAGAACGAAACCTCAGCCGACGGTGACGCTCGGCGAACCCTCGCCGATGCCTTCGCCCGCTTCCTCGGCGATGCGCATGGCCTCTTCGATCAGGGTCTCCACGATCGCGTGCTCGGGCACGGTCTTGATGACCTCGCCCTTCACGAAGATCTGGCCCTTGCCGTTGCCGGACGCGACACCCAGGTCGGCCTCGCGGGCCTCACCCGGACCGTTCACGACGCAGCCCATCACGGCGACGCGCAGCGGGATCTCCATGCCCTCCAGACCGGCCGTGACCTGGTCGGCGAGCGTGTAGACGTCCACCTGAGCACGCCCGCACGACGGGCAGGACACGATCTCGAGCTTGCGCGGCCGCAGGTTGAGCGACTGCAGGATCTGCGCGCCGACCTTCACCTCTTCGACCGGCGGGGCCGAGAGCGACACGCGGATGGTGTCGCCGATGCCCTGGCGCAGCAGCGCGCCGAACGCGACGGCCGACTTGATCGTGCCCTGGAACGCGGGCCCGGCCTCGGTCACGCCGAGGTGCAGCGGGTAGTCGCACTGCTCGGCGAGCAGCTCGTAGGCGCGCACCATGACCACCGGGTCGTTGTGCTTCACCGAGATCTTGATGTCGTGGAAGTCGTGCTCGGCGAAGAGCGAGGCCTCCCACATGGCCGACTCGGCCAGCGCCTCGGGCGTGGCCTTGCCGTACTTCTCGAGCAGGCGCTTGTCGAGGGAACCGGCGTTGACGCCGATGCGGATCGGCGTGCCGTGGTCCTTCGCGGCCTGCGCGATCTCCTTCACCTGGTCGTCGAACTTGCGGATGTTGCCCGGGTTCACGCGCACGGCCGCGCACCCGGCCTCGATCGCGGCGAACACGTACTTGGGCTGGAAGTGGATGTCGGCGATCACCGGGATCTGCGACTTCTTCGCGATCGCGGGCAGCGCCTCGGCGTCGTCGGCCGACGGGCACGCGACCCGGACGATGTCGCAGCCGGCCGCGGTGAGCTCGGCGATCTGCTGGAGGGTGGCGTTGACGTCGGAGGTCAGCGTCGTCGTCATCGACTGGACGGAGATGGGGAAGTCGCTGCCGACACCGACGGAACCCACGTGGAGCTGGCGGGTCTTGCGGCGCTCGGCGAGGACGGGGGGCGGCAGAGCGGGCATACCTAGCGCGACGGTCACGTCCCCAGCCTACCTACTCCATCCGGCCCTGTTTCAACGAAGTCAACCGTCACGGTGAGCAGTGTTACCCCCGGTCGGGGGCCCACCGGCCGGGTGCTGCCCCGACCGGTGGGACGCGCTACTGCAACCGAATCGGGTTCACGATGTCGGCTGTGACCGTCAGTAGAGTGATGCCACCGCCGATCACGACCAGCACCATCGTGATGGCCGAGAGCTTCGTGTAGTCCACCGGTCCGCCCGCCGCCTTGCCGCGCAGGCCGCGCAGCCAGTCGCGCACCTTCTCGTACCAGACGACGGCGATGTGCCCGCCGTCCAGCGGCAACAGCGGCAGCAGGTTGAACACGCCGATGAAGAAGTTGAGGCTGGCCAGCAGGAAGAAGAAGATCTGCCACAGGCCCTGCTCCACCGCCTCGCCGCCGATCCGGCTCGCGCCGACGACGCTGACCGGGCCGTTGGGGTCGCGCTCGCCGCCGAAGATGGCGCTCACGATGCCCGGCACACGCTCCGGGAACTGCACGAGCCGCACCGCGGTCTGGGCGAACATGTCGCCGGTGAAGACGAACGTGGCCGGCACCGCTTCGAGGCCGTTGTAGTGCAGCATCGCGGGCGGGACCTGCGGCGTGACGCCGATCATGCCGATCGTGGACACCTTGTTGTCCGCACCCAGTCGCGCGAGCCGCGGGACGTCCACGGTGAGCGTGACCTGCTGGTCACCGCGCTGCACGACGAACTTCGTCGGCCCGTTGGCGCTCTGGATCTTCTGCTGCAGGCCGGTCCAGCTGGTGGCCGGCTGGCCGTTCACCGAGAGGACCTTGTCCCCCGCCTTCAGCCCGCCCGCGTCGGCCGGCCGCAGCGCGCCCGGCGGGCAGCTGACGTCGTCGAGCTGCTGCAGCGTGGTGGCCGCGTGGGCGCACGACGTGCCGCCGACCACCGGGTCGAGCTTGTTGTAGTCGAGGTTGTTCAGCGCCAGGTTCGGCAGGCCGAACGTGATCGCCATCAGGTACAGCACGACCAGGCCGAGGATGAAGTGCGTGATCGAGCCCGCCGACATCACGACGGTGCGCTTCCACGTCTTGAACCGCCACATCGCGCGCGGCGCCTCGTCGGGCGTCACCTCGTCGAGCGCGGTCATGCCGGCGATGTCGCAGAACCCGCCGAGCGGGATCCACTTGGCGCCGTACTCGGTCTCGCCGCGGCGGAACGAGAAGATGGTGGGCCCGAAACCGATGAAGTACCGGCGCACCTTCATGCCGAACATCTTGGCCGTGACCATGTGGCCGGCCTCGTGCAGCGCGACGGAGATGCAGATGCCCAGGGCGAAGAGCACCACCCCGAGAATGTTGGCGAGCACGCGCTACTTCCCCTTACCCAGCATCGATCCGGCGCGCGCCCGAGCCCAGCGCTCGGCGGCGAGTACGTCTTCGACGTCGCGCGGCTCGCGACGCCATTCGTCGGCGGCTTCCACCACCTCGGAAACAGTGTCCACAATCGACGTGAAACCGCTGTTCTGCGCGAGGAAGGCGGCCACCGCTTCCTCGTTGGCCGCGTTGTACACGGCGGGCAGGCAGCCGCCCACGGTGCCGACGTGGCGCGCGAGCTCCACCGACGGGAAGGCCTCGTTGTCGAGGGGCTCGAAAGTCCAGCTCGCGGCCGTGTCCCACGTGCAGGCCGCGGCCACGCCGGGCACGCGCTCGGGCCAGTGCAGCGCCAGCGCGATCGGCAGGCGCATGTCGGGCGGGCTGGCCTGGGCGATCGTGGACCCGTCGGTGAAGGTCACCATCGAGTGGATGATCGACTGCGGGTGCACGGTCACGTCGATGCGCTCGGGCTCGATGCCGAACAGCAGCGCGGCCTCGATCAGCTCCAGGCCCTTGTTGATCAGCGTCGCCGAGTTGATCGTGATGACCGGTCCCATCGACCACGTGGGGTGGGCCATGGCCTGCTCCACCGTGACGTCGGTCAGGTCCTCGCGCTTCTTGCCGCGGAACGGCCCGCCCGAGGCCGTGAGCACCAGGCGCGCGACCTCGTTCTCGCGCCCGGCGCGCAGGGCCTGCGCGATGGCCGAGTGCTCGGAGTCCACCGGCACGAGCTGGCCCGGCTTCGCGGCCGCGAGCACGAGCGGTCCCCCCGCGATGAGGGACTCCTTGTTGGCCAGCGCGAGCGTCGATCCGGTGGCGAGCGCCTTCAGCGTGGGGACGAGGCCCTGCGAGCCCGGCAGGGCGTTGAGGATCACGTCGACGTTCACGGCCTCGATGAGCTCCGTCACGGCGTCGGCCCCGGCGAAGATGCGCGGGATGCGGAACTCGCCCTTCGCGTAGCCGCGTTTCTGGGCCTCGGCGTAGAGCGCGAGCTGAAGGTCTTCGACCGCCGTCGGGCGGCTCACGGCGACGGCCGCCACGCCGTGGGCCAGGGCCTGCGCGGCGAGCGCCTGCGGGTCGGAACCGCCCGCGGCGATGCCCGCGACGGTGAACAGGTGGGGGTAACGGGCGGCGACGTCGAGGGCCTGTGCCCCGACGGACCCGGTCGAACCGAGCACGAGGACGCTTCGCGAGGTAGTCATCGCGCACCATTATCGCCCGTCGAGGCCCGGCCCGTCTCCGCGGAGCACCCGGGGGTGTGGGATCATTACGGCGTAGTCAGGTGAAGCGGGTCAGGAGGAGTGATCGTGGCAGGCAAGGCGATCGAGAAGCGCCCCGAAGTGGACCCGCGCGACGAGCCGTCGGCGGAATGGGGCTGGCACGGCTCGTTCCCGAAGGCCACGCGCATCGCCGGCTGGGTCAGCGTCGTCATCCTGCTGCTCATGCTCAAGGGCAACCACGAGAACAACACCGAGAACGTGTGGCTCATCGGCCTCGCCGCGTTCCTCGCGCTGCTGCTCGTGCTCGACTTCCGCAAGCGCCGCACGGCCTGGCGCAAGTAGGTCGATCTTCGCTACCTTGCGGGGCTATGAAGTCACGCTGGGTCGCTCTCGTTCTTTCGGTCGTGGCCGGTCTGGCGCTGTTCGCCGGGCCGGCCATTGCTGCGTCTGCCGCTCCCGCCCGGGTCACTGCTGCCCGTGGCGCCGGCGCGCCGGTTGTCGCCTGCACCTTCACGCCGACGCCGGACAACCCGGCCGCGCGGCCCGTGGTGCGCCCGCTCCCCTTCGCGTTGACGCGCGGCACGGTCGACGTGACCTTCCACTTCAACTACGGCCCGGTCACCGTGCGCCTCGACGCGGCCGGCGCGGCCCCGTGCGCCGTGGCGAACATGGTGTCCCTGGTGCTGCAGCACTTCTACGACCGCTCCCAGTGCTGGCGCCTGTCGGACTCCGAACGCCTCGGCGTGCTCCAGTGCGGCGACCTGTACGAGGTCGAAAAGGGCGGCCCGGGCTACAAGTTCGCGGACGAGGTGTCGGGCGCGGAGACGTACGAGCGCGGCACGATCGCGATGGGCAACCAGGGGCCGGGCACGAACGGCTCGGAGTTCTTCATCGTGCACTCGTTCGCCCACATCCCGGCGCAGTACTCGGTGCTGGGCAAGGTGGTGCGCGGCATGGACGCCATCGACCGGATGGTGGCGGACGGGATCGTGCCGACGGACCCGAACGGTCCGTTGGACGGCGCGCCGAAACACCCGGTGAAGATCAGTTCGGCTTCATTCGGCTGGTAGGCGGGCCGGCGCGCGGGCTTTCACGCCGAATGCCGTGATGAGCCGGGAGAGATCCCGGCCAGGAAGAGCTGGAAGTAGTACCCGCCGCGCGGCCGGTCGTCGATGTGGCCGAAGGCGCCGAACAGGTCTTCGTACGCCTCCAGTTCGCGAATTCCGTGGGCGTGCGTGACCCATTCGCGGCCGGCTTTCCGCGAAAGGCTTTCCCACCGGACGAAACTCGACCTCATCCGCACCGTTTCGACCGGCGTCTCGATCTGGCACGGCGCCCCCGCCTCCAGCGCGGCGACGGCCGACAGCGGAATCTCCGCCGGGTACAGCGGGGAGAGCAGCGCCAGGAGGTACTCACGGTCCACGGTCGAGGTCGTCTCCGGTTCCTGCTCCCAAGACCGGTGACGATCCAGTAGGTCCTCGGGTGAACCTTCGGTTTTCCGCCGAGGGACCGGACCCACTCCGAAACACGCGACCAGCCGCGACCGGTCCGGGGTCAGGAAGAGCTGGAAGTAGTACCCGCCGCGCGGCCGGTCGTCGAGGTGCCCCAGCGTGAGGAAGGTGCCTTCGTAGGCGTCGAGGTCGCGAAGGCCCTCGGCGAACCCGATCGACGGCTGGCCGGCGCGCGGCGCGTTCCGCTGCCTGCGGCGGAACACCGATCTGAACTCCCGGGCCGTCGACGCGCGCAACCCCCCGACCAGGACAAGTCACCCTAACGAGTGACACCCGCCAAGATCCGATTACAGTACGCGAGCAGTCGGGCGGCGGATGGGGGACTTCATGCTGATGACCCACGAAACCTACCTCGCGACCAGGCGGTTTCCGGCGCTCGACGGGGTGCGGGCGATCGCCGCGGTGCTGGTGGTGCTGTTCCACTTCGGCGGGGCCGCGTGGGTGCGGGCGAACGGCTGGATCGGCGTGCACGTGTTCTTCGTGCTCTCCGGTTTCCTCATCACCACGCTGGCGTTGCGCGAGGAAGACCGCAGCGGGCGGGTGTCGCTGAAAAACTTCTACCTGCGGCGGGCCTTCCGGATCCTGCCGGTGTACTACGTGGTGCTCGGGATCTTCGTGGTGGTCGAGTTCGGCCGGGGTGAGCTGCGCTCCAGCGGGCTGCTGGGGGCGCTGCCGTGGTTCGCCACGTTCCTCAACGAGTTCCACGTGGTCGGCGTGTTCGGGGTGGCGTGGACGCTCGGCGTGGAGCAGAAGTTCTACCTGGTGTGGCCGCTGCTGGCGTTCGGGATCGCGGGGCTGGGTCTGGCGAAGCGGTTCGGGCTCGCGCTGGGCCTGGTGATCGCGCTCGTGGCGCTCGTGCCGGTGCTGCCGTACTCCGGGGCGTACGCGTCGATCGTGATCGGGTGCGCGGTGGCGATCGCGCTGCACCACCGCAAGAGTTTCGCGGTGCTCAAGCCGTTCACGCACCCGGTGGCGGGGATCGTGGTGGCCGCGATGATCGTGGTGGTGCAGGTGTTTTTCAGTGACATCACGGCGGCGATCCACGACGACGGTGGGGTCGCGCTCGGCACGACCTACGCGGTGCTCGTGGCGCTGCTGCTGCCGTCGCTGGTGGCGGGTGGGCCGTTGAGCCGGGTGCTCGCCCTGAAGCCGCTGCGGTTCATCGGGGAGCGGTCGTACTCGCTCTACCTCATCCAGAGCATCGCCGGCTGGACCCTCGCGGGCCTCGTGCCGCCGCTGGGGCAGCCGCGCACGCTCACCGCGCTCGGGGTCACGGCCGTCGCGCTGCTGATGGCCGATCTGCTCTACCGCTGGGTCGAGCTGCCGATGATCGGGCTCGGCCGGCGGGTCACCGCCAAGAAGCCGGAGCCGGCCGAAGAAGCCCGGGAACCCGTTCCCGCATAACCGCATCCGCATAAAAAGGGCCGCCCCGGGAAGAGATCCCGAGGCGGCCCGTGCACCCAAAATGGTCAGCGTTCGCTGGTCGGCGCCACCAGCTCGCTCGGTCCGGCGCCGGATTCGCCGGCGACCGCCGCCAGCTCCTCCCCCACCGATTCCGAAGACTTGCCCTTGTCCTTCGTGAGCACCGACGCGACCGCGCCGATGAGGCACACCACGATCGCGAACCCGAAGGCCACGGCCAGCCCGTCCTGGAACGGACCCGAGATCAGGTTCGGGAAGAAGCTGCGCCCGGTGAGGAACGAAGCCTGGTCCGGCGGCAGGCTGCCCAGCTGGCCACCGAGCAGCTGCTGGATCGGGTTGTAGCCGAGGAACGCGGCGAAGAGCACGGCCACCGCGGGCAGGTGCGCCACCTGGTTGGCCGCGTCGGTGGGCACGCCGTGGGCGGTGAGGCCCTGGAACATCGCCGCGGGCAGGTTGTCCGAGAGGCCCGCGATGATGAGGCTGAAGAAGAAGCCGATCGAGAGCACCATGGCCGCGTTCTGGAACGTGGTCATCATGCCCGCGCCGGAGCCGCGCGCGTCGGCCGGCAGGCTGTTCATCACCTCGGCGCGGTTGGGCGAGGAGAACATGCCCATGCCGATGCCGTTGATCAGCAGGATCGCCGCGAAGGCCCAGTAGTTGAAGTTCACCGGCAGCAGGATCAGCAGCAGGAATGTCGCCGCCGTGATCACCAGGCCGCTCGACGCGAGCAGCCGGCTGCCGATGCGGTCGGACAGGATGCCGGCCGTCGGCGCGGAGAGCAGGAAGCCCACGGTCATCGGCAGCATGTAGATGCCGGCCCAGAGCGGGGTCTGCTCGAAGGTGTAGCCGTGCTGCGGCAGCCAGATGCCCTGCAGCCAGATGATCAGGATGAACTGCAGCCCACCGCGGCCGAGCGAAGCCGTGAGGTTCGCCAGGTTGCCCCAGGTGAACGAGCGGATCCGGAACAGCGAGAGCCGGAACAGCGGGTTGGCCACCTTGGTCTCGATGACCACGAACGCGATCAGCACCGCGATCCCGCCGATGAGGCACGAGAGCACCATCGGGCTGCCCCACCCGGTGGGCGAGGAGCCGTAGGGCTGGATGCCGTAGGTGATGCCCACGAGCACCGAGATCAGGCCCACCGCGAAGGTGATGTTGCCCCACCAGTCCATCTTCGCGTGCTTGCGCACCCCGGTGTCGTGCAGCTTCACGTACGCCCAGATCGTGCCGATCACACCGAACGGCACCGAGACCAGGAAGATCAGGTTCCAGTCGACCGGCGCGAGCACACCGCCGACCACGAGGCCGAGGAACGAGCCGGCGATGGCCGCGACACCGTTCATGCCCAGCGCGAGACCACGCTGGTTGGCCGGGAACGCGTCGGTGAGGATGGCCGACGAGTTGGCCATGAGGAACGCGCCGCCGATGCCCTGCACGATGCGCCAGCCGATGAGCCACAGGGCCGCGGCGTCACCGTCGAACCAGGTGATGGCCAGGAAGATCGACGAAATGGTGAACACGGCGAAACCCAGGTTGTACATCCTGGCCCGGCCGTACATGTCCCCCAGCCGCCCGAAGCTCACCACCAGCACGGCCGTGACCACCAGGAAGCCCATGATCATCCACAGCAGGTAGCTGGTGTTGGCCGGCTCCAGCGGGTTGATCCCGATGCCCTTGAAGATGTCGGGCAGCGCGATGAGCACGATCGACGAGTTGATCGTCGCGATCAGCATGCCCAGCGTCGTGTTGGACAGCGCGATCCACTTGTATCGCGGCCCCAGTTCCGCGAGTGAATACGTTCTGCGCTCGGCCACAGTGAAACCTTTCTCTCGTTCCCTTAGCTAGGCTAAGCAAGTTGCTTGCCTGTGGCAACCAACTTCGTGAATCGGTTACGAGAGAACCGTCACAGATTCATCACCGTCCTTTAAGGACACTTTACGTTCACTCGACCGAGTGAAAAGCGAACACCTTCCCGGGATTGAGGATCCCGTGCGGGTCCAGCGCGTTTTTCACGGCCTGGTGCATCGCCAGCACGGCCGGTCCGAGCTCGTTTTCCAAGCCCGGCCGCTTGAGCAGGCCCACCCCGTGTTCGCCGGTCACGGTGCCGCCGAGCGCGAGCGCGTCGGCCACGATGTCGTCGAACGCGGCCTGCGCGCGCCGCCGCGCGTCCTCGTCGCCGATCGGCGTGCTCAGCAGTGGGTGCAGGTTGCCGTCGCCGATGTGCGCCACGTTGGCGATGTGCGTGTTGTGCCGCTTCGCCGCGAGGTCGATGCGCGCGAGCATCTCGGGCACGAGGTGCGTGGGCACGCAGACGTCCTCGGTGAGCACGGGGCCGAGCCGCTCCAGCGCCGGGTACGCCAGGCGCCGCGCGGCGAACAGCGCGTCGGCCTCCTCCTGGTCGGTCGACTGCGCCGCCCAGGTGGCCCCGGCCTTCTCGAAGCACTCCACCATCACGGCGGCCTCGTGCTCCCCCGCCGCGCCCGGGGCGTCGCTGCGGCCCAGCAGCACCACCTCGGCGTCGGCCGAGAGGCCCATGTTCTTCCACTCGTCCACGGCGAGCAGGCAATGCCGGTCCACCAATTCGAGCGCCGAAGGCACCACGCCGGCCGCGCGGATCGCGGCGGCGGCCTCACCCGCGGCCACCGTGGAGTCGAAGTAGCCGGCCACCGTGCGCTCCGGGGCCCGCTTGCCGCGCAGGCGCACGGTGATCTCGGTGATCACGCCGAGCGTGCCTTCGGAGCCGACCATCAGGCCGGCCAGGTCGTACCCGGCCACGCCCTTCGCGGTGCGGCGGCCGAGGCGTACGAGCTCGCCGGTGCCGGTCACCACCTGGAGGCCGAGCACGTAGTCGCGGGTCACGCCGTACTTCACGCAGCACACGCCGCCGGCGTTGGTGGCCACGTTGCCGCCGATCGTCGACCACGGGGAGCTCGCCGGGTCGGGCGGGTACCAGAGGCCGTGCTCGCCGGCGGCCGTGCGCAGGTCGTCGTTCACCGCCCCCGGCCCCACCACGGCGAGGCGCTCGACCGGGTCGATCTCGTGGATCGCGGTCATCCGGTCGGTCACGAGCACCACGCAGCCGGCCACCGCGTTGGCACCGCCGGACAGGCCGGTGCCGGCGCCGCGCGTGACCACCGGCGTGCCGTGTTTCAGGCACACCCGCACCACGGCCTGCACGTGTTCGGCCGAACGCGGCCGCACCACGACCTCGGGCAGCGTCCACGGCGCCCATTCGGCCTCGTCGTGGGCGAACCCGCGCAGCACGTCGGGGTCGCGCACGAGGACCTCGGGCGGCAGGACTGCTTGCAGGTCGTCGATCAGCATGGGCGCTCCCGGTCGCGTGGCGGCTTCTCCCGCCAGGTTAGGGGCGCCGGGAATTCGGCGGCAGCGATGTCGAAATCGCGGCCGCTGCTTCGACGTAGGAGTAAGGAGCGACTTCAGGAGGCAGCCATGGGTACCAGCTCACGCGGGATCGCGATGTTGCGGGCCGTCGCCGCCGGGCGCGCGCGGGTGACCTGCAGCGCCGAACCGGACCTGTTCGTCGACGGTCTGCCGTGCTGCGACCAGTTCACCGCCCACGCCCTGGCCCACGAGGGGCTCGTGCGGCCGGCGCGGCTCGGGCTCGTGGGCCAGCAGGTGCCCGCGGAGCTGACGCCCGCGGGGCGCGCTCTGCTCAGCGCGCCGGCCGCCGCCTGAGACACGGCAGGGCCCTGTTCGTCTCGCCCGAGCGCGAGACGAACAGGGCCCTGGTTCCGGGAACGGCTACTTGTTCAGCGTGCCGTACACGATGATGTTGTCGAGATAGCTGTGCGCGGCCGGGTCGAACGCCCCGCCGCAGGTGATGAGGCGGATCTGCGGGTCGGTGGTGTTGCCGTAGACCGCGTCGGTCGGGAACTCCTTCTTCGCGATCTGGTCGACCTTCGTGACGGTGAAGGAGGCCTTCGAGCCGTCCTGGCGCCCGATCACCACCTGGTCGCCCTTCTTCACCTCGTGCAGCCGCCAGAAGATGCCCTTCTGGTGGTTGCCGTCGATGTGCCCGAGCACCACGGCGGGGCCGACCTGGCCCGGCGTCGGGCTGTTTTCGTACCAGCCCGCCTGCAGCGGTTCGGTCACCGGCGGGACCTGCACGGTCTTGTCGGTGTTGAGCCCGAGCTGCACCAGCGACGAGTGCGCGTCGATGCTCGGCACATCGAGCGAAACCGGCACCGACCGGGCGAGGCCGACCGTGGGCGCGGCGCTCACGGGCGCCGCCGCCGCGGGCTGCTGCGCCGGGGCGGACGCGCCGCAGCCGGCGAGCGCGAAGCTCGCGACGAGCGCCAGCAGCAGGGCGAAGAGGCCGAACCGGCGACGCGCGGGGCGGGCACTCACGGCGTTGTCCTGGCTCACCTGTGTCACTGGGCTCACTGGGCGAAGACGGTGGCGAGCGTGCCGTCACCGGTTTCCGGCGCGCCGGCGGGGATCACGGTGACCTGGCCGGGGCCCTCGGCCGGCGGCTTCGCGGGCGCGGTGGGCGTGGTCGGCGTGGCGGCGACCTTCGCGCAGGTGGAGGAGGCGAGGATGATGTCGCCGCTGCCCAGCGCGCCGGTGGCCTTGCCGCCGAGGAGCTTCACGTGCAGCGCGTTGACCGTGAGCGAGCCGTCTTCGTGCTTGATCTGCTCGTTCACGATCACCTGCACCACGCCGGGCACGCCGATCTTCTGGTTCGGCGCGGTGCCCACGGGCAGCTTGCCGATGCGGCCGAGGTCGAGGCCGGCGAGCTCGGAGGAGGCCTTGATGCCGTCGGGCGTCGAGGTGCACTCCGAGCTGATCACGCGCGCCTTCGGCGTGGCGCCCGCGAGCGGGGCGAGCACCGGCAGCGTGGCGTCGACGATCGACGCCTTCGACGCGACCTGGCCGTCGGTCTCCTTGGCCGAGCTGCTGACCGCCTTCGCGGTGACGAGGCCCTTCAGCGGCACGTCCACCACCGAAGCCGAGGTCGGGCCGTCCGTGTTCGAGGGCGCGATCTTGCCCGTCTCCACGGAGATTCCCTTGTCCCCCAACACTCCCGCCAGCAGCGAGACCGAGGCGGACGCACCGTAGGCCGATCCGGCGGGCGCGTCGGCCGCGACCGCCGAGGGGGCGGCGGTGGCGAGCAGGGCGAGGGCTGGAGCGGCGACCACGAGGGTCCGTCCGCGCAGCAGGGCAGAACGCATGAATTGTCCTTTCGACCACCAAGAATGGAACCCGCCCGCGGATCCCCGAATCCACGCGTGACCCGACGCAACTGTCGATCACCGGCGAGAACGCGACGCTATCAAGGGGGCCCGGAATTGCAAAGCAAGATCCACTGCGCAGCGCGTCGAACAGCCGAGTCAGTCACCACGTTTTCCGCAATGTCACCACTAAAGAGTGATGTAACGCAGGCGAATTCAGGGCGCTTCCTCACGCTGCGCTAGGGCTTTCCGGCACCCACTTGGCGGAATGCATGCGCTGCCACTCTTCGGGGTGATCCTAGGGATGGGTGATCGGCCGATACTCACCGTCATGTGACCACTACGGCGAACCGTGAGTTTTTCGTCAAACCGCGCCGGGAAATCGTCGCGTGGAATTGTCCACTATGGAGCGTGGGGTGGCATTCCCCGTCACCGCGCGCGCAGGTACTCCGTGGTCTCGGCCGCGGTGACCACGTCGGCGTATTTCTGGTGCAGGTCGAACAGCGCCTGCCGGTGGGCGGCCGCCGAACGATCGCCCACGGCCTCGGCCACCACCATCGGCCGGAACCCGTGCTGCACGGCGTCGACCGCCGTGGCGCGCACGCAGCCGCTCGTGGTGCAACCGACCAGCACGACCGTGTCGACGCCACGGCTCACCAGCCGCGACGAGAGGTCGGTACCGAAGAATGCCGACGCGTACTTCTTCACCAGCACGTGCTCATCAGGCCGCCGGCCCACGCGCTGGTCGAGCTCCACGGCGTGGCTGCCGGCGGTGAGCGTGGCGGCGCCGCCCTGTTTGAGGCCCCAGACCCCGGCGTCGGCGAGGTCCTGCTCGTCGTAGCGCACGAGGGTGTGGATGATCGGCACGCCGGCCGCGCGTGCGGCGTCGAGCAGGCCGACCGCCACGGTGAGCTCCGCGTCGAGGTCGGAGCCCAGCGGCATGGCCGGGTCGGTGAAGCCGTTGATGAAGTCGATCGAGAGCACCGCGGGCGTGCGGCCGAAGCCGATCAGGCGGCCGAAGCCGCGCTCGGCGAAGCGTTCGGCGTCCGTTTGGGTCATGTCGTCCTCCGGTGGTGCTCGTCGATCGCCTGTGTGGCCTGCTCGTACCGGTCGGCCAGGAACCACCGGGCGATCTCGTCGGTGTTCGCGTACCAGACGTCGTGGTGGCCGCTGATCGCTTCGAGCGCGGTCAGCAGGTGCTTGTGCCGGAAGGGCTGGCCCACGAGGAACGGGTGCAGCGACACCGAGAACACGGCGCCCGGCCGGCGCGCCGCCTCCGCGTGGAGCACCTCGAACTGGTCCACCACGAGTTCGGTGAACTGCGCGGGCGTGAGCCCCTGGTCGACGAACGCGGGGATGTCGTTGATCTCGATCGAATACGGCACCGAGAGGAACGGGGTGCCGCCGGCGTCGAGCGGCACGGGCTGGTCGTCGACGATCCAGTCGAGCGAGTAGGTGAAGCCGAGTTCGGCGAGCAGGCCGAGCGTGTTCGCGGTCTCGGTGAGCGCCGGGCCGAGCCAGCCACGCGGCCGCGCGCCGGTGGTCTCGGTGAGCACGCGGACGATCTCGCGCAGGGCCGCACGCTCGGTGTCGCGGTCGAAGCCGGTCCACAGCTCACTGTTGCTGCGGCCGTGGCCGAGGAAGGCCCAGCCCCGCTCCCGGCCCGCCGCCACGATCTCGGGGTAGGCGAGCGCGGCGTCGGCGTTGAGCAACGTGGACACCGGCAGCTCGAACCGATCGAGCGCTTCGAGCAACCGCCAGAACCCGACGCGCGCGCCGTAGTCGCGCCAGCCGTGGTTGAGCGGATCGACGGGCAGCCCCGCGGTCACCCCCGTGCGGCTCGTGGCGGGCCGGCCGAGGTCGAAGCGCTCGATGTTGAGGGCGACGTAACAGGCCAGCACCTTGCCACCGGGGTAACGCAACTCCGGCCGGCCGTCGATCGGCCAGTGCCGGTACGGCTCCCGTTCGAGCGGACCCACGACGTCTCCCTTCGGCTGCGGGAGACGGTAGCAGGTGGTCCTGTTTTATAGAAGTGGTGTCCTATTATGCGGGACTATGCGGGACCCCTGCGCACCCCTAATTGATCACCGATGCCTGTTGTCGGCTGATTACCGGAAGTAACGTCGCCGGGGTGAAACTGGGACTGAACATGGGTTATTGGGGAGCCGGCAACGACGCGACGAACCTGGAGCTCGCCAGGGAAGCCGACCGGCTCGGGTTTTCGGTGGTGTGGGTGGCCGAGGCGTACGGGTCGGACGCGCCGACGGTGCTGTCGTGGGTCGCGGCGCGCACGGAGCGGGTGGACGTCGGCAGCGCGATCATGCAGATCCCCGCGCGGCAGCCCGCGATGGCGGCCATGACGGCGGCGACGCTCGACAGCCTGTCCGGCGGGCGGTTCCGCCTGGGACTCGGACTTTCGGGACCGCAGGTGTCCGAAGGCTGGTACGGCGTGCGGTTCGCCAAGCCGCTCGGGCGCACCCGCGAGTACGTGGAGGTCGTGCGCAAAGCGCTGCGCTACGAACGGCTCCGCTACGACGGCGAGCACTTCCGGCTGCCGCTGCCCGGCGGTGCGGGCAAGGCACTGCCGCTCGCCGTCGCGCCGGCGCGGGAGGAGGGGATTCCGATCTACCTGGCGTCGCTGGGGCCGAAGAACCTCGAGCTCACCGGGGAAATCGCCGACGGGTGGCTCGGCCTGTTCTTCTCCCCCGAGTACGGCGGGGAATCCCTCGCCCGCCTCGCCGCCGGCCGCGCCGAGGCGGGCAAGACCCTCGACGGCTTCGACGTAGTGGTCACCGCACCCCTGGCCGTCGACAACGACTGGCGCGCGGCGGCCGACCACGCGCGCCCCTACGCGGCCGGCTTCATCGGCGGCGCGGGCAGCCGGAAGCAGAACTTTTACCACGACCTGGTGTGCCGCATGGGCTACGCCGCCGACGCCGCCCTCGTGCGCGAGCGCTACCTGACCATGGACTACCCCGGCGCCATGGCCGCCATCCCCGAAGACTTCCTCGACGCGACCTCCCTGCTCGGCCCACCCGCCCGCATCGCCGACGGCATGCGCACCCTCGCCGCCGCCGGCGTCACCACGCTCACGGTGTCGCCGGTGATGCCGAGCCTGGCGCAGAACAAGGCCGCGCTGCGCGTCGCGGTAGACGCCCTCGACGCGGCCGGTGTCGGCAGCTAGGGCAGCTGGACCGGGCGTACGGCTGGACCAGGCAGACCGGCCGAACCAGCTACGCCAGCCCGGGGCCAGCCAGACGAGCCGGCCAGCTGAACCCGCTACGCCAGCCGGGCCAGCCAGCCAGCCAGCTGGGCAGAAACCAGCCGAACCGGCCAGACCAGCCGGACCGGCCGGGCCAGGGCTAGCCGCACTGGGTCACTTCCGCCGCGGGCTCGTGGAAGCCGGCAGCGAGATGACGCTGCACCCGCGATCGAGCGAACCCCTGGACGTGGTTGTGCTCGCCGTGCCGGATCGCCGAAAGCTGCCGGGCGCCACGGTTTCCTCCGTGCCGCAGGATCGGCGCTGCCACGGAACCCGGCGTTGCAGATCGCCGGCCAGCTAAAGCAGCCTGGCCGGCCGAGCCAGCCGGCCAGGCAGGATCAGCCAGGTAGCCCGGCCGCGCTCGGCCACTTCCGCCGCGGGTTCGGGGAAGCCCGCACCGAAGTGACGCCGCGCCCGCGATCGGGCGAACCCGTGCCGTGCTTTAGCTGCCCGTACCGGATCGTCGGAAGCTGCGAGGCGCCACGGTTTCCTATGTGCCGCAGGACCGGCGCTGCCGCCGAACCCGGCATTGCGGATCGGTGTGCAGATCGCCGGCCAACCGAAGCAGCAAGACCAGCCGGCCGAACAAACCGGCTAGACCGGCCAGACCCCCTAAACCCCGACACCACCATCCACCCGCAACACCGCCCCCGTCACATACGAAGCCCGGTCGCTCAGCAACCACGCCGCCGCCTCGGCGATCTCGTGGGGTTCGGCGCCGCGGCCCAACGGCGTGCGCGCCACGAGGCGTTGCTGCAGGCCCGGTGCTTCCGCTTCCCAGGCGCGGATCATCTCGGTGAGGGTGTTGCCCGGTGAGATCGCGTTGACCCGGATGCCTTCCGGGCCGTACGTGACGGCGGCGGACTCGGTGAGGCTGTTGACCGCGCGCTTCATCGCGCCGTACGCGGGCAGTTCGGGGTTGCCGCCGAAGCTGCCGACCGACGAGGTGTTCACGATGGCGCCGGTGCCGGCCGTCGCGCGGATCAGGGCGACCTCGGCGGCCATGGCGAGCCACACGCCTTTGAGGTTCACGGTGAAAACGCGGTCGAACTCGGTCTCGGGCAGGAGGTCCATCGGGCCCGGCGTCTGGATCGTCGCGCCGTTGTTGAAGGCGAGGTCGAGGCGGCCGTAGACCTCGCCGGTGCGGTCGACGGCCGCGCGTACGGAGGCGGCGTCGGCGAGGTCGCACACCACGTAGTCGGCCGTGCCGCCGGCTGCGCGGATCTCTTCGGTCACGGTCTTGAGCTGCGGTTCCGTGCGCGCGGCCAGCAGCACCCGCGCGCCTTCGCGGGCGAACAGCCGCGCCGCGGCGGCGCCGATGCCGCGCCCGGCGCCGGAGATGAAAGCGACCTTGCCGGCCAGCAGGCCGGGTGTTTCGGTGATGTCCATGAATCCAGACAACCGCCGTCGGCGCGGCTCATTCAGGCACCGGCAGTACCTGGCTGAGCCCGCGGGCGCAGCCATACTGGAAGGGTGGACAGGCAAGAACTGGCCGGCTTCCTGCGCAGCCGGCGCGAGCGGATCACGCCCGCCGACGTCGGGCTGCCGGCCGGGTCGCGACGGCGGACGCCGGGGCTGCGCCGGGAGGAAGTGGCGCAGCTGGCGTTCATCTCCACCGAGTACTACACGCGCCTCGAGCAGGCCCGCGGCCCGCACCCGTCGCGTGAGGTGCTCGCCGGGCTCACCCGCGCGTTGCGGCTCACCGACGCCGAGCGCGAGCACCTGCACCACCTCGCCGGCGAACCCGCGGCGCCGCTGCCCGGGCCGTCGCGCGAGGTGCGCCAGAGCATCCTCGACCTGATCGAGCGGCTGCCGCAGGCCGCCGCGACGGTGATGTCGGCGACGTACGAGGTGATCGCCTGGAACGACCTCGCCGCCGCCTTGATGGAGGACTTCTCCGCACTGCCGCGGCGCGACCGCAACCTGGTGCGCCGCGTGTTCCTGCGCTCCGACGAACACCGGCTCTACGGCGTGTCCGACGCTGCCGAGTTCGCCCGCTTCGCCGCCAACCGGCTGCGCGCCACCGCCGCGCGTTATCCGGACGACCCCGAGGTGACCGAGCTCGTGCGCGACCTGCTGGCCGGCAGCGAGGACTTCGCCCGGCTGTGGGCCTCGCACGACGTGACCGCGGAACCCGGTCTGCGCAAGACTTTCCGGCACCCGGTGGTCGGCCCGCTCACGGTCAACTGCGACGTGCTCGACCTCACCGACCGCGACCAGCAACTCGTGATCTACACCGCCGTGCCGGGTTCGCCTTCGGAGGAAGCGCTGCGCCTGCTCTCGGTGATCGGCACGCAGCGCATGGACGTGAGCAGCTAGAACACCGCGACCGGGTTCACCGGCAACCCGGTGGTGCCGGTGATCCGCGGCGGCGCGGCCACGAGCAGGAAGCTGTGGCGCCCCAGCTCTTCGCACGCCGCGGCGAGGTCGTCGACGTTCGCGGCGTCGACCAGCGGGATGCCCAGGCGCGTGAGAGCCACGGCGTGCAGCGGGAACGGCACCGCCGGGTCGAGCGGCGGGAACGCGTCGCCGATGTCGCCCGCGTACACCGAAACCCCGCGCCGATCCAGCCACCGCACGGCGTCGAGGCTCAGCCCCGGTGACGCCCGGGCCGGATCCGGCGTGAACTCCCAGCCGCACCGCACCACGAGCGCGTCGCCGGACTCCACGCGCACGCCGTGGTTCCGTTCCGCCGCTTCGAGATCCGCGGCCGTGACCGCGTGGCCTTCGGGCAGCGGCCCGGCTTCGGCCAGGTCGAGCAGCACTCCGCGCGTGACGATGCCTTCGCTGAACGCCGCGCTCGACCCGTGGTGCACGCCGGCCGGTGTCACGCTCTCGGCCAGCGGCCGTCCGGGGTAGACCACGCCGTGGTCGGCGATGTGGGCCGGCGCGTCGAGGTGCGTCGAGCGCGGGTGGTGGTTGGTGACCACGAGCACGTCGAGGCTCGCGGTCACCGCCGGGTGCGGCTGCACCGGGTGCACCATCAGCTGCTGCACCGGCGACTCCTCGACCTTTGACGGCACGAACGGACCGCTGAGGATCGGCGCCGGCCCGATCGCCAGGGCCAGGGACACCCAGCGGCCCGTGCGCACCTCGCGGGCCGCGCGCGCCCGGACCTCGTCGGTGATGAGGTTGAGCGCGCCTCGTTCGTCGTCGGCGCCCCAGCGGCCCTGGTTGCTCGGCAGTTCTTCGGTCATCCGCTCAGCGTGCGGGCTGCCGCGCGGCCCGGACTGACCACAAACGCCAGGGCCGCTGACGAAGCGCGCCAGTCACCAAGCGGCGCAGGACCGGATGTCGAAGCCGCGGCTCGGGAAGACCTTGCGCACGAAGAACTCGTGCACCTCGGGGTCGGCGTCGGCGCAGCCGTCGGACAGCACCGACACGCCGTAGCCGCGGTCGGCGGCGTCGTAACAGGTGGCGGCGACCATCGCGCTCGTCGCCACTCCCGCCACGGCCACCGCGTCCACACCTCCCGCGCGCAGCACCAGGTCCAGATCGGTCCCGGCGAACGCACTGGCCCGGCGCTTGAGCACCACCACGTCCTCCGGCCGCACCGGCAGGTCCAGCTCGGTGCCGGGCGCGCCTTCGTGGAAGGTGTCACCCGCCTCGAAGAACCCGGTCAGCACGGTGTCCCCCGGCGGCAGATCGGCGCGGTTGACCCGGAACGCCGTGTGCACGAACACCACCAGCGCGCCGGCCGCGCGTGCCCGCGGCAGCAGGTCGGTCACGGGCCCGAGAACCTGGCGCGCGAAGGCGTAGTCACGCGTGATGCCCCGCTGCAGGTCGCCCACGATGAGTGCGGTCGTCATGGCACCAGCTTCCCGTCGAGCCGCTCCATCCGCCGCCCGGACGTGGCGAGCACGGCGATGCCGACGAGCATGATCACGGCGATCGCCAGCAACGCGTAGGTGAAACTGCCGGTGGCGGTCTTGATCGCGCCGGTGAAGTACGGCCCGACGAACCCGCTCAGGTTGCTCACGGAGTTGATCAGCGCGATGCCCGAAGCCGCGGCCGTGCCGGTGAGCCCGATCGCCGGGATCCGCCAGAACTGCGGCATCGCCGTGTAGATCCCGGCCACGCTCAGGCACACGGCCACGATGAACAGCAGCCCACTGCCCGCGAACGTGGCCAGCAGCAGCCCGGCCGCCCCGACGGCCATCGGCACCCCCGTGGCGACCACGGCGCTGCGACGCCCCGCGAAGCGCGCCCACGCGAGCATCGCGATCGCCGCCACCACGTACGGGATCCCGGACAGCAGCACGCTGCTCACGTCGGCCGCGCCGTCGACGCTGTGCGTGATGGAGGTGATCATGGTCGGCAGGAAGAACGCGAGCGGGTAGAGGCCGAACACGATGGCGAAGAACGTGACCGCCAGCGCCCACACCCGGCGGCTGGTCAGCGCTTCGCGCAGGCCGGTGAGCGCGCCGTGGCCACGCTGGCTCTCCGCTTCGGCGGCGATCGTGCGCTCGATCGCGGCCTTCTCGCCCTCGCCGAGCCAGCGCGCCTGCGCCGGCCGGTCGGGCAGGAAGCAGAAGATCAGCACGCCGATCACGAGCGTGAGCCCGCCTTCGACGAGGAACAGCGACCGCCAGCCGGCGATACCGAACAGGCTCTGGCTCCACGTGAGCAACGCGGCGGCCAGCGGCGAGCCGACGATCGAGGACACCGGGATCATCAGGAAGAACCCGGTCAGCGCCCACGACCGCTGGCGGCGCGGGAACCAGTACGTGAGGTACAGCAGGATGCCCGCGGCCAGGCCGGCCTCGGCGAACCCGAGCAGCAGCCGCGCCACGTAGAGCGTGGCGGCCGAGTCGACCGCGGCCGTGGCGCCGGTGACGAGACCCCACGTGAGCATGATCCGGGCCACCCACTTGCGGGCGCCGAACTTGCGCAGCGCGAGGTTGCTCGGCACTTCGACGATGATGTAGCCGATGAAGAACAGCCCCGCGGCGAGGCCGATCTGCGCGCTGTCGAGGTGCAGGTCGCGTGACATCGGCGCGGCCACGTAACCGAGGTTGGCGCGGTCGATGTAGCTCATCACGTAGGCGACGCCGATCAGCGGGATGATGCGGAAGCCGACCTTGCGCCACGTTCTCGGGGAGACGTGGTCCGTCACGGTGGCGGCCGGGGAGCCGGTCATGGTCGAGTCCTTTCCGGACACTGGGACAATTCGCTGGTGCGCAAGGCTTTCGTCGCGACGTGGTCGATCGCGCCGCCGGCGGTGATCACCACGCCGTAGTCGCGGGTGGCGCCCTCGCGGGTCACCTTCCCGTCGAGCACGTCGTCGAGGACCCGGGCGGGATCGCGGGTGAAGGCGAGGCCGTGGCCACCGCCGCCGGCCGTCACGTGCCGGTGGCGACTGCCTTCGGTGAGCACGAGGTGGGGCTTGGAGTCGAGCACGCGTTCGCCCGGCCCGCCGAGGTCGAGGACGTTGAGCGACGGCGTGCCCGGCGCGCCGCCGGCGAGCCCGTACGGGAGGAAGCGGCGGCGGTCCGACCGGATCTGCACACCGGCCTCGGGCGCGAGCACCGTCAGGTCCCGGAAGGTCGCGAGCCCGCCGCGGAACCGACCGGCGCCACCGGTGTCAGGCAGGTAGCCGTAGCCGTCCACGCGCACGTGGCCGGAACGTTCGAGCTCTTCGACGGGCGTGTTGGCGAGGTTGGCGCCGAGCGGGCTGATGCCGTCGACGCCGTCGCGGTCCGGCCGCGCACCCCACGCGCCGCACAGGATGTCCCACAGCACCACGGAGTCACCCTCGTCGTCCGTCACGCCGATCGCCACCGAGTCGGGCCCGCCGTCGCCGGCGGCCGGCACCCGGCCGGGGAACACCGGGGCCAGCGCGCCGAGCACGGTGTCGATGATGCGGTACGCCACGAGCCCGCGGGCGCCGCGCGCGGCCGGGCGGCGGCCGTCGAGGATCGACGCGGGCGGGATCACGAAGGTGAAGGGCCGGTAGAAGCCGTTGTTGGCCGGGATGTCGCGGGCGAGCGCGCCCTGCACGGCGGCGTAGGAGGCGGACCGGGTGAAGGACGCGGTGGCGTTGAGCGCCGAAGCCACCTGCGGCGACGAGCCGGTGAAGTCCAGCTCGATGCCAGTGTCCGAGAGCGTCACCTTGACCTGGAACGGGATGGGGCCGGAGCCGAGGCCGTCGTCGTCGATGTGGTCGGTGAACTCGTACGTGCCGGGCGTGGCCTCGGCGAGCGCGGCGCGGAGCAGGGTTTCGGAGTAGTCGAGCAGTTCGTCGCCGAGCTCGGTCAGCCGGTCGGCGCCGTGGCGCGCGGCGAGCGCGCGCAGGCCGGCGGCACCGGCGTGGCCCGCGGCGAGCTGCGATTCGAGGTCGCCGCGCAGCAGCTCGGGTTCCCGGACGTTGCGCAGGATCAGGTTGAGGAACGTCTCGTTGAGCACACCCGCGTCGACCAGCCGGGACGGCGGGATCTGCACGCCCTCGGCGAAGATGCTGGTCGACTGCACGGCCATCGACCCGGCCACCCAGCCGCCCACGTCCGCGTGGTTCACCACGGTCACGGCGAAACCGAGCAGGCGCCCGGCGTCGAACACCGGGGCGACGGCGAAGATGTCCGGCAGGTGCATGCCGCCGAGCGACGGGTCGTTGAGCAGGTAGACGTCACCGTCGCCCACGCTGTCGCCGAACTCCGCGAGGATCGCCGCCATCGCGTCCGGAATGGACCCGAGGTGCACCGGACACGTGTTGGCCTGCGCGATCACGCGGCCGCGGGCGTCGCACAGTGCGGCCGAGAAGTCCATGCTGGACGCGACGATCTGCGAATGCGCGGTGCGCACGATCGTGATCGCCATTTCGTCGGCGACGCCGGCCACGGCGTTGCGGAAGACCTCGAAGGTCACGGCGTCGCGGATCATGCGGCACTCCAGGTGATCACGATGTTGTGGAAGCGGTCGCGGCGGGCGCGCGCGCCGGGCGGCACGAGCGTGGTGGCGTCCATGTCCTCGATGACCAGCGGTCCGTCGACGGGTTCGGGGCCGAGGTCGGTGCGGCCGAGCACGGGCGTGGGCACGGGTTCGCCGAAGCGGCATTCGCGCGTGGACGGCCGGCGGCCGGCGCCGGCGGGCAGGCGCAGCACGTCCTCTATGGACACTCCGCTGGGCAGCTTTCCGCGGACCCGCAGGTTCACGAGCTCCACGAGGTCGTCGGTGCCGGCGCGGCCGTAGGTGCGTTCGTGCTCGGCGTGGAACCGGGCCCGAGCCGCGGCGAGCAGCTCTTCGGTCACCTCGCCGTCGTCGAGCCGCACCCGCAGCTCGAACCGCTGGCCGCGATAACGCAGGTCCAGCTGCCGTTCCACCACGGCGTCGGGGCCGAGCTCGGTGGTGACCAACGCGGTGAGCCGGTCGAATTCCTGCTGCAGCGCCGTTTCCGGCCGGTACGGCGCGACTTCGTGGCGCTCGGTGTCGGCGACCAGGAGGCCGAGACTGCTGAACAGGCCCGGGTGCGCCGGCACGATCACCGTGGTGATGCCGAGCTCACGCGCGAGCGCCGCCGCGTAGAGCGGGCCGGCGCCGCCGAAAGCGACCATGGTGGCGTCTCGCGGATCACGGCCGCGTTCGCTGGTCACGGCCTTCACCGCCGTGGTCATGCTCGACACGGCGACCTCGTACGCGCCGCGCGCCGCGTCCGGAACCTCGCGGCCGAGCTGCTCGGCGACCGGGGAGAGGGCCTTGGCGGCCAGATCGGGGTGGATCGCCACGCGGCCGCCGGCGAGCGCTTCGGGGCTGAGGTAGCCGAGCACGACGTTGGCGTCGGTGAGCGTGGGCAGCTCCCCGCCCTGGCCGTAACAAGCCGGGCCGGGGCGTGAGCCGGCGCTGGCCGGGCCGACGTGCATCGCGCCGGCCTCGTCGACGGCGATCACGCTGCCACCGCCCGAACCGACCTCGGCGATGTCGATCGACGGCGTGCGCACCGGGTAGCCGGCGCCGGAGCCGAGACCGCGCGCCACGTTCATCCCGCCGCCGACCTCGTAATCGGCCGACACGAACGGCTCGCCGTGCTCGATGAGCGACGCCTTCGCCGTGGTGCCGCCCATGTCGAACGCGACCACGGCCGGCAGGTCCAGCAGCCGGGCGAGCTCGCGCACGGCCGTGACCCCGGCGGCCGGCCCGGACTCGATGATCTGCACGGGCCGGCGCGACACCGAACCGGCGTCGAGCAGGCCGCCGCTCGACTGCATCACCAGCAGCGGTGCCTGCACGCCTTCGGCCCGCAGGCCTTCTTCCAGCCGCGTGAGGTAACCGTGGACGGTGGGGCCGACGTACGCGTTGACGGTCGCGGTGCTGGTGCGCTCGAACTCCTGCGGCTGCGGCGAGATGTCCACCGAAGCGGTCACGTAGACCCCGGGCAGCTCTTCGCGCAGCAGCTCGGCCACTCGGCGTTCCTCGTCGGGCCGAAGGAAGGAATTGAGCAGGCAGACGGCGACGGCCTCGATCGCGTCCACCTTCAGCCGCGCGGCGAGGGCGCGGACTTCGGGGTCGTCGACCGGCGGGGTGAGGCGACCGTCGGCGGTGATGCGCTGGTCGAGCTCGTGGCGGTGGCGGCGGCGCGCGAGCGGCACCGGCTTGACCCACGACAGGTCGTACAGCACGGGCCGGCGCAGGCGGCCGAGCTCGAGGACGTCGCGGAAGCCGCGGGTGGTGACCACGGCGGTGCGGGCGCCGGTCATCTCGAGGATCGCGTTGGTGGCCACGGTGGTGCCGTGCAGCATCGCCGTGACCTGGCTCGACGCGGCGCCGGCGAGGTCGAGCACCGCGGTGGTGGCCGTGACGACACCGGTCCCGAAGTCGGGCGGGGTCGAGAGCACCTTCATCGGCACCACTTCGCCGGCGGGCCCGAGGGCGATCACGTCGGTGAACGTGCCCCCGATGTCGGCGCCGACGCGCCAGCCGGGGTGAAGCTCGGAACTGGGAAGCACTGGGTCTCCTTATCCGTGTCCAGCATCTGGAAGCACGGTAGAAACCCGTTAAGATATTAGCAAGTCTCTGTTGAGATATTTTTTGTCCTCGACACATGCGACCAGGCGGTGGCTGCCGGTGTACCGTTTCAGTCACCGCCCGCTGCCGAGGAGCCCGCTGTTGCGTTACGAGCCCGACCTGATCCGAGCGCACCCCGCCGACGGCAGCCTGATGGAGAACGCCTACCGGCGGCTCAAGCGGGACATCATCGAGCTGGTCAGGCCTCCAGGCGCGAACTTCACCGAGGCCGAGGTCGCGAAAACGCTGGGGCTGAGTAAAACCCCCGTCCGCGAAGCACTGGCCCGGCTGCACCGCGACGGCCTGGTGCGGCCGCTGCCGCGCGCGGGTTACGTGGTGTCCGCCGTGACCCTCGGGGACGCGACCGACCTGTGCGACCTGCGTTCCCTGCTGCAATCGCAGGCCGCCGCGCTGTGCGCCGCCCGCGGACTGTCCGAAGAGGACGGACGGCGCCTGGCCGAGCTCGCCGTGGACACCGACGAGGACCAGCTCGGCGGCCCGCGCTTCGAGGAGCGCTTCCGCGCCAACTACGAGTTCGAGTCCCTCATCGCCAACGGCAGCGGCAACCACCGCCTGGCCGCCGCCTCGGTCGGCGTGCTCGATGAGATCGAGCGGATCTCCCGGCTCAGCATCCGGCTCGACCCGTCGATGCCGCCCGAGCGGATCCGCGAGCGGCAGGCCATCGTCGACGCCATCGCCGCGCGCGACCAGGACGCCGCCCGCGCGGCGATGCAACGCCGCACGGCCTCGGCGCGCCGCGAGATCGTCGGGGCCCTCGCGGCGAGCCGGTCGATCACCGACGCGGAGATCGTGGTCCCCTAGAGCCGCGCCAACCGGCGGCCGACCTCGGCGAGGTCGGTCTCGGTGCCGCCGTAGAGCAGCCGCGCGTGGTCGGCCGGACCGCGGAACGCGTCGCCCGCGATCGCGGTCACGCCGTGGTCGAGCAGCAGGTCTTCGAGGTCACGGCCGCTTCGGCCGAGCCGGGAGAAGTCGGGGAACGCGAAGATCCCGGAATCCGGGCGGGTCACGGGGAAGCCGGCCCGCTCGACCGCATCGCACAGCAGGTCACGGCGGTGGCGGAAGGTCGCGAAGACGTCGTCGAGCCAACCCTGCGGACCGGTGAGCACCGCGCACGCAGCGGCCTGCGCGACGTCACCGACGTTGATCGCGTCCCATTCGAACACGCGGTGCACCCGGTCCAGCAGCGGCTCCGGCGCGTGCACGTAACCGACGCGCCACGAGGTGAAGGCGTAGTTCTTGCTCAGGCTGGTCACCGTGACCAGCTCGGGCCACTCGTCGCGCAGCAGCTGCACAGGCGCGTAGCCGGGTCCACTGTGGACGTAGCGCGCGTAGGACTCGTCCGAAAGCACCGTCAATCCGTGCTCGGCTGCCAGCGACAGCACGGCCTTCAGCTCTTCCGGCGTCGGCGTGTAGCCGGTCGGATTGGTGGGGTTGCACAGGAGAATCGCCGTGGTCGCCGGGGTGACCGCCGACCGAAGCGCTTCCGTGTCGAGCGCCCAGCCGGCCCGGCTCGGCACGTACACGGGCCGCGCCCCGGCCAGGCGCACCAGGCCGTCGAAGAAGTACGTCGGCGCGGGCACCAGAACCTCGTCTCCCGGCGACACCAAGGCCCGCAGGGCGACGCTCATCCCGTGTTGCGCCCCGTGTGTCACCAGCAGCTCCCGCTCGGGGTCGGCACCCAGGCCGAAGCTGCCGTTCAGCTGCGCCGCGACCGCGTTGCGCAGCTCCGGCCACCCTCGTGACCGCCGCGGCCACACCTGTCCCGCGGCTTCGCGCGCGGCCTCGACCACGTGCTCCGGCATCGGCAACGCCGGCACCCCCGCCATCGACACCACGGGCCGGCCCGCCGCTCGTTCGGCCAGGTCCAACGCCGGCAGCCGCTGCATCGCGCCTCCTAGTATCTCAATACAATGGATTGAGATACTAACATCGCTCAGGCGATCGCCACCGGTCCCTTGGCGGTGGAGCTCGACACCGCACGACGAGGCAGTCGCCGCGATGGCGCCGGGCAGCACGGGAAGGTCAGATCACGCCGCCGTTGGCGTAGATGATCTGGCCGTTGAGCCAGCGCCCCGGTCCGGCGAGGAAGGCGACGACCTCGGCGATGTCGCCGGGCCGGCCGATCCGCTCCATCGGCGACTGCGCCGCGATGCGGTCGATCAGCTCCTGCGACTTGCCGTCGGTGAACAGCGGCGTGTCCGTGGGTCCCGGGGCCACGGTGTTCACCGTGATGTCGCGTCCGCGCATCTCGCGCGCCAGCATCAGCGTGATCGCCTCGACCGCGCCTTTCGACGCGACGTAGGCGCTGTAGCCGACCTGCTGCAGCTTGGTGACGGAGGTCGAGGTGTTGATCAGCGCGCCGCCCGCGCGCATGCGGCGCAGGCCTTCCTGGCCGACCACGAACGTGCCGCGGATGTTCGTGCGGTGGATGCGGTCCAGGTCGTCGAGCTTCAGCTCCAGGAACGGCGAAAGCGGCATGATCCCGGCGGTGTGCACCACCACGTCGAGGCCGCCGTAGCGCTGCTCCACGGCGTCGAACATCGCCGCGACCTCGATCTCGTCGGCGACGTCGGCCTGCGCGGTGCTCGCCACCCCACCGGCGGCGGTGATCTCCTCCACCACCTCGTCGGCGCGGTCCTTGCCGCCGGAGTAGTGCACGAGCACGTGCAGGCCGTCGGCGGCCAGGCGCGTGGCCACGGCCCGGCCGATCCCGCCCGAACCCCCGGTGACGATCGCGACCCGGGGGGTGGTGGTCTCAGTCATCTCAGCTCCGCATCAGGTTCCGGTGTCGGGGCCATGTAATCCGCCGGACCACGGCGGCACCAAGGGCCGAGGCGGAACTTGAGCCGATGCCGACGGAAGATGACTCGCTGAGAGGTTTCGTCGGCCGAGCCGGTTCGCTTCGGGACCAACCACAAGGGGTACAACGGAAACGCGGTTGGGTCGCTGGGTTTGGTACAGCGGATGAATCGGACACGGGATCGCCGTCCGGGCATTTTCCCACCGAGCAGGGGCATCCGTGCTCGGGTCCTCAGTAGACCGTAGCCATCACTTCACGAACTTCCGCCAGTGTCTTCTCGGCTGCGGCGCCCGCGCGTAGGTTGCCTTCGCGTAGCAATTCGGACACCAACACCGGGTCCTCGGCGAACTCGGCCCGGCGTCGGCGGATCGGGGCGAAGTAGTCGTTGACCGCCTCGGTCACGACCCGTTTGAGCGCGCCGCCACCGCCGTCGCCCACCTCCTGAGCGATCCGTTCGGGCTCGACCTCACGGCACAGCGCGGCCAGCAGCACCAGGCTCGACACCTCCGGCCGCCGCTCGGGCTCGTAGGTGATCACGCGGTCGGCGTCGGTCTTGGCACCCTTGACCAGCCGCGCCGTTTCGTCGGCCGTGGCCCGCAGGGCGATGGCGTTGCCGCGGCTCTTGCTCATTTTCCGGCCGTCGGTGCCCAGCAGCGCCGGCGCCGACGACAGCAGCGCTTCGGGCTCCGGGAACACGCGGCCGTAGCGGTCGTTGAACCGGCGGGCGATCGTGCGGGTGAGCTCGAGGTGGGGCAGCTGGTCGCGTCCCACCGGCACGAGGTCGGCCTTGCAGAACAGGATGTCCGCCGCCTGGTGCACGGGGTAGGTGAACATCAGGCCGCTCACCGAACCCTGGTGCGAATGCGCGATCTCGTCCTTCACCGTGGGGTTGCGCTGCAGCTCGGGCACCGTGACGAGGCTGAGGAACGGCAACAGCAGCTGGTTGAGCGCCGGCAGCGCGCTGTGCGTGAAGATGGTGGAGCGCGCGGGGTCGATGCCGATGGCGAGGTAGTCGAGCACCAGCTCGCGCACGTGGCCCGGCAGGTCGTCGGCGACGTCGCGGTCGGTGAGCACCTGGTAGTCGGCGATGACCACGATCGTGTCGACACCGAGGTTCTGCAGGCGCACGCGGTTCTGCAGGGTGCCGAAGTAGTGGCCCAGGTGCAGCGGCCCGGTCGGCCGGTCGCCGGTCAGGACCCGGAAGCGCTCCGGCGACGCGGCGATCTTGTTCTCGAGCGCGATGCTGCGTTCGGCTTCGGTGCTCACGCCGGGCGTCCTCGGCGGTGGTCGACGACCTTCGTCGTCAACGCCAGCAGCTGCTCGCGCTCGTCGGCGCTCAACACTTCGAGGCTGGCCTTCTCGGCTGCGCGCGCCAGCGGCTTCACCTTCTTCAGCACCGCCGCGCCTTCCGCAGTGAGGCCGAGCAGCTTGCGGCGCGCGCTGGCCGGGTCGGTGGTGCGGGTCAGCAGGCCGCGTTCGACCAGGCGCGAGACCAGCGGCGTGAGCGTGGCCGAGTCGATCATGGTCAGCGCGGTGACCTCGGTGAGGCTCGCGTGCGGGTGGGCTTCGAGGGCGAGCAGCACGGTGTACTGGGGCGGCGTGAGCTCGGTGATGCGCTCCTGCCAGCACGCGGTGGTGGCCTGAACCGCTCGGCGCAGCATGATCACGTGGTTGCCCCGCAACCCGTTTCGCTCCGCACGGACCACTGACGCTCCCTATTCCTCGTGTACGAATGTTTCGTGCACGAGTGTACTACAGTCGTCACCGCACCGTCCCCTGCCGAGGAGCAACGCCATGCTCGCGCCCCTGTTCACCCTCGACGTGCGCCTCGCCGCCCCGAAGACCGTCCACAACGGACCACACGGCGAACGCCGCGTGATCGACATCCTCGGCGGCACCTTCACCGGCGCCCGCCTCAGCGGCGAAGTCCTCCCCGGCGGCGCCGACTACCAACTCGTCCGCCCCGACGGCGTGGCCGAGATCGACGTGCGCGCCACCCTCCGCACCGACCAGGCCGACCTCGTGTACCTGACCGGCCGCGGCCTGCGCCACGGCCCCGCCGAGGTCCTGCGCCGCCTGGCCGCGGGCGAACCGGTGGACCCGGACTCGTACTACTTCCGCGAATGCCTGTTCTTCGAAGCCGGCGACGAGCGGACGGCGTGGCTCAACCGCGTGGTGACGGTGGCCCGGGGTGCGCGTACGCGGTCGAGTGTGAAGGTGGAGGTGTTCGAGGTGCTGTGACCTTCCTGGGGCGATGACGAGGCTCGACGCGAACGGACCTGCCGAAGTGCCCTCACTGGACTTTCAGGACCGCCACCGGCTCTCGTACGCACGCTCGACGGTGAAAGTCGCCGTGTTCGTAGCGCCACCACCGGACTACGGTGGCCTCATGGCGGCCTACACACACGGGTATCAGGAATCCGTTCTGCGCTCACACCGCGCGCGAACCGCGGAGAACTCCGCCGCGTACCTGTTGCCGCGGCTGGACTCCGGGCAGTCGCTGCTCGAGATCGGCAGCGGCGCCGGCACGATCACCGCCGACCTCGCCGCGCGCATCGCGCCGGGCCGGGTCACCGCGGTGGAGCTGACCGAGACCGCGCGTGACCTCGGGCGGGCCGAGGCGCAGCGCCGAGGGCAGGACAACATCGACTTCGTGGTCGGCGACGTGCACGCGCTCGACTTCCCGGACGACACCTTCGACGTCGTCCACGCCCACCAGGTGTTGCAGCACGTGGCCGACCCGGTGCTGGCCCTGCGGGAGATGCGGCGCGTGTGCCGTCCCGGAGGTGTCGTCGCCGCGCGTGATTCCGACTACGCCGCCTTCACCTGGTACCCGGCCGACCCGGACCTCGACCGCTGGCTCGCCCTGTACGAGCGCGCCGCCCGCGCCAACGGCGGCGAACCCGACGCCGGCCGCCACCTCCTGGCCTGGGCCCACGCCGCCGGCTTCACCGACGTCCTCCCCTCCTCCACCACCTGGTGCTTCGCGACCCCCGACGCCCGCGCCTACTGGGGCGGCATGTGGGCCGACCGCATCCTCCAATCCGACATCGCCACCCAAACCCTGCGCGACGGCCTCGCGTCCCGTTCGGACCTCGAAGAGATCTCCGCCGCGTGGCGCCGCTGGACCGACCACCCGGACGGCTGGATTTCCTTGCTCCACGGCGAAATCCTCGCGATCGCCTGAGCCGCTTCCCCAGGTCACGGTTGCGCACCACCCGTTGACGCGACGGCTCGCAGCGCTGTTGTATTCCGGTTCGTGCGTCGAAGAGAACTGGTGATCGCAGCGGCCGCGACCGTCGCGGGCGGTGCGGCGGTGGCCGTGGTGATGGGTCTGAGCGGTGGCTCGCCGACTACTCCGGCCGCACCCGCCCTCCCGGTGGCAGCCGCGAAGCCTTCCCCCGCGCCAAGTTCGGCGCCTACACCGGTCACGCCTTCGTCCTCGACCCCACCTCCGCCGAGCGCCGCCCCGCGCGTCCACGTCGCGGTCGCCCCGGCCACCAAGTCGCACAATCCGGCGATCCAGGACGAAGCCCCGTCCGACCGGGTACGCGACCGCGTGTACCAACAGCCGCTGAACCCGCGCCCCCAAGGCCAGGTCACCGGCCCCGGCATCATCCCCCAGAACGGCACCAAAACGGGCAACACCGGCCCCTCCGACGAACCGGTCACCACCCCGACCCCACTGCCCAACCCGGCGGAGAACCCACCCCCGTACACGCCGTCGGTACAGCCCGGCCCCTGAGCCGGCACCGAGACAGCCGAGCCCGCTCAGCCCCGCTCGAACGTCTCCACGCTCTCCCGGTATCCCGTGCCCGGCCGATCGGGCGAGATCTCCACGAGGAAGAGGCAAGTCGATACGGACGACACCACCACCCCAAACTGCCAAGATGGGGTGGGATCTACACGAACGCATCACCCACCACCACATCCCCGGCGCCCAACTCGCCGTCCTCGCCAACGGCGAGATCCACGACGAAGCCGCCGGCGTCCTGAGTCTCCGCACGCGCGTCGAGGCCACCACGGACTCGGTGTTCAAGATCGGCTCGATCACCAAGATCTGGACCGCCACGCTCATCCAGCACCTCGTCACCGACGGCGCCCTCGACCTCGACCGGCCCGTTCGCCACTACCTGCCCGGGTTCCGCCTGAGCGACCCGGCCGCCACCGCGGCGCTGACCGCCCGCCACCTGCTCACCCACACCGGCGGCGTCGACGGGCACCACCTCGTCGACACCGGGCGCAACGACGACGCCATCGAGCGGTTCGTCGCCACGCTCGCCGACGCGGATCACCTCTTCCCGCCGGGCGAGCTGTTCTCCTACACGAACAACGGGTACGTCGTCCTCGGCCGACTGGTGGAAGTGTTGCGCGGCAGGCCTTTTCACGACGTGTTGCGCGGGAGCCTCGTGGCGCCGATCGGTCTGTCCACTGTGGCCACCACTACCTACGAAGCGCTCCTGCACCGCACGGCGGTCGGCCACGTCGAAGCCGACGGGCAGCTCTCCCCCGCGAAAACCTGGGCCACCCGCGCCTTCTCGACACCCAGCGGCTCACACCTCGCGATGAGCGCCCGCGATCTGCTGACGTTCGTCCGCCGGCACCTCGCCGACCCGGAGCTCGCGGCGCTGCGCGAACCCCAGCCCGTCGACGTCCCGGACTTCGGCGGCGGCATCGTCGGCTGGGGAGTCGGCTGGATGCGCTACCGCGACGCAGTGGTCGGCCACACCGGCGTTTCCCAGGGACAGAAGGCTTTCCTGCGCGTGGCCCCCGCGGCCGGCGTCGCGGTGGCCGTGCTCACCAACAGCGCCGGTGGCGAGCCCCTGGCGTACGACCTCTTCGCCACCGTGCTCCGCGACCTCGCCGGCGTCACCACGACGCCGCAGCCGCGGCCACCGGCGCACCCGACCCCGATCGACGCCGACCGCCTCTGCGGCACCTACCGCACCACGCTGCACGACTTCACCCTCACCGTCGAGAACGGGCGCGCGTACCTCACCCGCCGCTCGCGCGCCGACGCCGCGAAGACCGAGCGCGCCGAGGTCGTCGGCCTCGGCGACAGCGCCGTGATCACCGCCGAACCTAAGCTCGGCGGTCACCAGGTCTTCTCCTTCGTCGGCTCCGACGAGCAGGGCCGCGCCCGATACCTGCACAACGGCTCAGCCGCCCGCCGGACCACGCCCGCCGATCCGCGCCACTACGGGAGCCGGCAACCCACGATCCGCAGCGCGAACTCGCCGTAGAGCGCGGCCACTTCCGTCGCGCTGTAGTGGCCGTCGGGGTGGTACCAGGCCTTCGCGTTGTTGCCCATCTCCAGGATCGCGAACGAAGCGACCCTCGGCTCGGGCACGTCGAACAGCCCCTGCGCACAACCGCGGTCGACGATCGCGAGGATCTGCGCACCGTACGCGTCACGCTTGTCGATGATGGCCTGGCGCAACGGGGTGTCCAGGTTGCGGATCTCGGTGTTGCACACCGTCACCTCGGCGGGGTTCTCGAGGAAGTCGAGCACCGTGACCTCGGTCGCACGCCGCAGCTGGTCCGCCAGGTCGGTCACGCCGTCGAGGGCCGTGGCGAGCGCGGCCAGCGCGCGATCCATCGCCACATCCATGATCCGGTAGAGCAGGTCCTGCTTCGACGTGACGTGGTTGTAGAGGTTCGGCGCCGAGACCGCCAGGACCTGCGCGATGTCCTTCATCGAGGTGCCGCGGTAGCCCTGCCGCGCGAACAGGTCGCGAGCGGCTTCGTGCACCGCCTGCGGCGAGACGGCCGTTGACTTGGTCACAGCGTCCAGACTATCGTCCCGTTCCACCGCGTTAATTAACGTTCATTAATCTTGACCGGAAAGTCCGGAAGATCCATTTCGCGAACGGCCGTTCCCAGCCACCGCCCCGCGGCCGCCCTCGCTCCTGAATGCCATTGCAGTCATCAGGTTCGGACGGCGCTCCCCGCCGTCCCCAAAGCGACGAGGAGAGCTCCATGGCCAGTGAGCCGACGTCGGGTGCGGGAGCACCGGCGACGACCGCAGACCCCGGAACGCAGGCCCCACCGCCGATGCGCCGGGTCGCCCTTTCGGTCCTCATCGGCACGACCATCGAGTGGTACGACTTCCAGCTCTACGGGATCGCCGCCGCCCTGGTCATCGCGCCGCTGTACTTCCCGTCCGCCGACCCGCTCGCCGGCTCGCTGCTCGCGTTCTCCACGTTCGCGATCGGGTTCGGCGCCCGGCCGATCGGCGGGATCATCCTCGGCCACTTCGGCGACCGCATCGGGCGCAAGAAGATGCTCGTGCTGTCGCTGACCATGATGGGGTTCGCGACGTTCCTCATGGGCGTGCTGCCCACCTACGCGCAGGTCGGCGCCTGGGCACCCGTGTTCATGGTGCTGTTGCGCCTGGTGCAGGGCTTCGGCGTCGGCGGCGAATGGGGCGGCGCGGTGCTCACCGCCGTGGAATACGCGTCGCCACGCAAACGCGGGCTCTACGGCAGCCTGCCGCAGATCGGCGTCCCGGCCGGGCTCGTCCTGTCCACGCTGATCTTCCTGCTGGTATCCCAGCTGCCCGAGCAGCAGTTCATGGCGTGGGGCTGGCGGATCCCGTTCCTCGTGAGCATCGTGCTCGTGGTCGTGGGGCTCGTGGTGCGGCTGCGGCTGCGCGAGACGCCGGTGTTCGAAAAGGTCCGCGAACGCAAGGAGGAGCAGCGCGCGCCGCTGGTCACCGCGATCCGCGCGTACCCCAAGCAGATCCTGCTCGCCATCGGCTCGATGGTCAGCACCGGCGCCTACTACTACATCGTGAACACCTACGCCCTGAGCTACGCCGCCTCGGCGAAGACGATGGACCGCGCTTCCCTGCTCACCGCGATCATGATCTCCGGCGTGGTCGCGTGCGCGGCCCTGCCCTACTTCGGCTCGATGAGCGAACGGTTCGGCCGGCGCCGCATGATCCTGATCGGCCTCGCCGCGATGGCCGTGTGGATCTACCCGACGATCCTCGCGGTGGCGAGCGGCAACTTCGCCCTCGTGGTGGGGGCGTACGTGGTGGGCGCGATCTTCTTCAGCGTCAGCTACGGGCCGCAGGCCACGTTCATCGTGGAGATGTTCGACGCCCGGGTGCGGTTCAGCGCCGCGTCCACCAGCTTCCAGCTGGGCGTGCTCCTGGGTGGCGCGCTGGCCCCGATCATCGCGGCTTCGCTGGTGCGGGCCACCGGCACGGTGATCTCGGTCGCCGTCTACGTCTGCCTGGTGTCGCTGCTGTCGCTCGGTTGCGTGCTGGGCGTCAGCCGCGCGGCACTCGCCCGGGGCAGTGCCGATCTCGACTCCGTGTGATCCCGTCCCCCTCACCCGGAGTTCCTGCGATACGAAGGGGCCGTGCCTCGGCGGGCACGGCCCCTTCGGCTGTCCGTTCGGCGACCGGCGCCGAACCAGGACCGTAGCTGTCCTCGATCACTCCTACCGTCGGAGCTGTCCGCAAGCAGCAGTGGGAGGAAAACCAGTGAACTTCGCGTCCATCCGGGTCATCACCGGTGATGTCGAGCGGCTCGTCGCGTTCTACGAGCGGGTGACCGGTTCGGCGGCGGTGTGGAGCACCCCCGACTTCGCCGAGGTGCACTTCGCGTCGGCAACGCTGGCGATCGGCAGCACCCGCACGGTGGGGCTCTTCGGTGCGGGATCGGCCGAGGCCGGCGCCAACCGCTCGGTGATCCTCGAGTTCATCGTGCCCGACGTCGACGCCTGCTTCGCCGAATTGGGCCCCTGGCTCGAAGAAGTCGTGACCCCGCCGACGACCATGCCGTGGGGCAACCGCGCGGTGCTGTTCCGGGACCCGGACGGGAACCTCGTGAACCTGTTCACTCCGGTCAGCGAGGAGGCGGTGGTTAAGTTCGCCACCGTGGCGCGGTAACGGGCCGCTACGCGTTGTCGTCCTTGCGCAGCACCACGTTCGCGAGCTGCACGCGGGAGTGCACGTCGAGTTTGGTGAACACCGCGCGCAGGTGGGTGCTGATCGTGCTGGGCGAGAGCACGAGTTCTTCGGCGGCGGAGCGGTTCGTGTGGCCGTCGGCGACAAGCAGGGCGACGCGGCGTTCCATGTCGGTGAGGGCCGCCCAGCCGGTGTCCGGGCGGTGCGGCACCGGTGCCCACCGGCGACGGCGGACACCCGCCGCCTGGAGCACGCGCTGCACGCGCGTGGCGGACGCGGTGGCACCGAGTTCGGCATACCGGTCGCGCGCGGCGTCGAGAGCGAGCACGGCCGGGGCGCGGTCCCCGGTGGCGAGCGCGAACCGGCCGTACTCCTCGTCGGCGCGAGCGGACAGCAGCGCTCGGGGGCTGTCCCGCAACGTTGTTCGCGCTCGCTCGTAGTCCCTTGTGGACAACGCCGCGACCAGGAGGTGGGCGCCGACGACCCCGGGGACGTCCGGGTTGCGCTCGGCCAAGTCGGCGAGAACGGCGGCGCTCGCGTGGACGGTTTCGGGCTCACCACGGTGATGGGCCGAGCAGGCCGCGGCCACGAGCCATTCTTCCGGCCAGAGCACCCCGCCGGCGCGGACCGCGGAGACGATTTCGGCCGCGCCGCGGGGATCGCCTTCGGCGTCGGCGACGAGGGCGCGCGCGAGGGGCCGGCCGTCGTCGAGATGGGTTTCGGCCTCGGCGTGGTCACCGCGCAGGACGGCGAGGATCGCGAGCAGCTCGCGCAGCTGGGGCTCGTAGGTCCGGTTGTGCAGCTCGGCCATCAGCTCGGTCGCGGTCGCCGCGGCGCTCGCCGCTTCGTGGAGGCGACCCGCGCCGAGGGCGAGCAGGCCGCGGATGAGCGCGAGCTGCGCGGCCTGCCAGGAGTCGGTGAACAGGCCTTCGTCGCCGAGGCCGCGCAGGGCCGCGTCGATCTCGTCGGTGCGCGCCAACGCGATCATCTCCCGGGCGGCCAGCTGTCCCGGTTCGAGCGCGCCCTCGCCGCTCGTGTCCTGAGCGGCGATCCGAGCCGCGCGGAAGAGGGCGTGCGCACGGCGGCGGTCTTCGGTTCGCTCGGCGACGTGCGCCGCTGCGGTGGTGAAGAGGACGGCGGCGACGGGGTCTTCGTTCGGCTGCACCACGGCGTCCACGGCGTCCACGACGTGCCTGGCCCCAGCCGGGTTGCCGGGCCGCCCGGCCAGGCTCTCCGCCAGGGCGCGGTATCCGGCGAGACGCGCGTCGAGCTCGGGCACCCCGGCCGGGACGCGGGAGCGGTCGGCCACCTCGCCCGGTTGGTCCGCGGCCCACAGCCGGGGCAGGAGGAGCAGCCGGACGCGAGCGTGCAGGTCCGCGGGAAGCGGGGCGGCAAGGAGGAGATCGGCGAACCGCGTGGCCTCCGCGTACTGGTGGGCCGAGCCGAGGATGGCCACCGTCTCGGCGCCGATCTCGGCCCAAGCGGGATCGTCGCCGGGCGTGAGGGCGAAGGCTTCGCGGATGAAGGTGACCGAAGTGACCGCCATCGTGGACAGCACCTCGTAGGCAGCGCGGCGAAGGACTTCGGCGGCGGCCGAGTCGCCGCGGGTGGCGGTGGCGAGCACGTGCGGGGCGGCCGCGGCGTAACCACGGCCGTCGGTGAGGAGACGATCGGCGAACGCGCGGTGCACGGCGTGGCGGCTCGAGGGGGGCAGGTCTTCGTACACGGCTTCGCGCAGGAGCTCGTGGCGGAAGGTCACGGTGCTGCCGTCGTCGGTGAGCAGGCCGGCGTCGATCGCCTCGACGAGGGGCTCGGTCAGCACGGTGGGTGCCGCGCCGAGCAGAGCGGCGGCGTCGGGCAGCAGGAAACTCGGGCCGAGCACTGCGGCGACGCGCAGGAACTCCCGGCACGGTGCGGACGTCGCGGCGAGCCGCCGCCGCACGCCCTCGAGCAACCCCGGCGGGACACAAGCCCCCGCGCCACCGGCGGCGCCCGGCTCGAAGAGGCCCTCCAGCAGCTGCACGGTCAGGAACGGGTTGCCGCGTGCCCCGGCGAGGCGACGCAAGACACCGGCGTCCGGGGTGGCGCCGAGGCGGTCGGCAGCCACGGCGAGCACGGCGTCGCGGCTCAGCTCGCCGAGCTCCACCGTGGTCACGGGCAGGTCCGGGGCGGCCGCGGCGGCGACCTGCTCCGCGGGGCCGCCGCCGGGAACCGGACGCGACGCCAGCACCCACGCGATGGGGACGGCGAGCAGCCGCTTCGGCAGCACGCGCAACGCGAAGCCGGTCAGCGGGTCGCACCACTGCGCGTCGTCGAGAGCCAGGAGCACCGGACCGCGTTGCTGTTCCAGGAGTGTCGCCAGCCGTTCGGCCAGCCACAGCGGCTGCTCGTGCAGGCCGGCCAGGTCCATGAAGTCGGCCGAGCCGATGAGCGGGGCGACGCCGAACCGCAGCGCGGGCCCCAGCGACGAGAGCGGGGTGACGCGGTCGTCCGCATGAGCCGAGCTGTGGGCGGTGCGGAAACCGAGCCGTCCCGCCTGCTCGACGACGGTCCTCAGCAGCGCGGTCTTGCCGATCCCCGGTTCGCCGCTGAGCACGACCACGGCCGGGCGGCCGCGTTCCACGGTCCGCAGCGCTTCGAGCACCAGCCCGAGCTCACCTGACCGGCCGCGCAGCGTGTGTCCGGATCGGACGTCCGATCCGGACACCGCGTTGATCCTCGGGTACTCCCCCGTCACGGCTTCGACCCTACGTGGACGGAGAGGACTCGAGCGGCACAGCCGCGAAGTTGGCCGAACAGTCGGAGAATCCGGACCGTTCGGCCAACGCGCGGGATCAGCGGGCGGCGCGCTCGATGATCTGCGTGACCTCGGTCGGGTGCGAGGTCGGCAGGTCGTGCGCCGAGTTCACGGTGTAGATGGTCGCGCCGGCGCGCTGGGCTTCCCAGCGTTCGGCGGCCGGCGGGATGGCCTTGTCCTGGCTCGCGACCACGGCGTACACGGGGATGCCGGCGGGGACACCGGCGGCGGCGGGCTCGCCGAGAGCGCTGGAGTTGACCGGACGCTGGGTGGCGGCGTCGACGGCGGCGTCGGTGGCCGAGCGGTCACCGGCGAACAGCGCGCGGAAGCTTTCGGGCTTCACGTACATGTCGCTGGCGCCACCCGGGTAGTTCACGGTGTAGGTGGTGTCCGGGCCGAGCAGCGTCCCCGGGAACTGGCCGAGCAGCTGTCCGACGCTCTCGCCGGCCTTCGGGATGAAGGCCGCGGTGTACACCAGCGCCTTGACCTGCTGCGGGTCCTGCGCCGCGACCTCGGTGATCAGCGGGCCGCCGTAGGAGTGGCCGACGAGCACGACCGGTCCCTTGATGCCGCGCACGATCGTGGTCAGGTACGCCGCGTCGCCGGCGATGCTCCGCAGCGGCACGGCGGGCGCGACGACCTGGTAGCCGGCGCGGCGCAGCTGGGTGATCTCGCCCGTCCAGCCGGCGGACTCCTCGAACGCGCCGGCGACGAGGACGATGGTGGGCTTGGCCTTGTGGTTGTCGGTCTGCGCGACCGCGGCGGTGGACGTGGCGGCGGCCGTGGCCGAGTGGGCGGGCTGCGCCGGGTCGGCCGACGCCGCCGTGACGATCACGCCACCCAGGGCGAGTGCGCCGGCTGCGGCCGCGGCGGCGATCTTCCATCGGTTCATCGTGCTGCTCCTCGAGTGCGTTTTCGCTGGTCTGGGCCATAGCCAACCGCGAACGCCACAGCACGGGCATCGGCTGAACACAGGAGATCCCCGTGAGCCGGGAGAGCTTCGCCGGGCCCCGGGTGCACCTCTTCCTCACGTGAACGCAGGAGATCGATTCGCTGCCCTGGGCCGGGCCGGGCGAAGCCGGTTGGCTCCGGGAAAGCCCCTTCGCACACCAAGCCCCTTCGCACACCAGGGAGTCCACGATGCCGAACCTGCCCCTCCTCGTCCTCGGCAAGGCCCGCGCCGAGGGGGTCACCGACGAGGAGGTCGCCGAGATCGTGGGACAGGTCGCGTTGAACGTGCTGACGAACTACTTCACCGTGCTGTCCGGAGTGGACATCGACTGGCCGGTCGTCGTCACGGTCTGACCCCGGAAACGAAAGTGCCGGCGGAATCGCGTTCCGCCGGCACTCCCTCACTGCGCTTGGTCTCTCGGTCCCCCCGGAACCGAGGATCAGCTACCCGCGGTCGGCAAGATCGAAACGGGGGCGTGTCCTGCGCCACACAACCGGGCTCAGCCCGACAGCTCCTCGAGGCTCCTCGCCCGCGTCTCGATCCCCGCGAACGCCATCGTGAGCGCCCCGATCAGCGCCGCACCGCCCAGCACCGCGAACACCAGGCCCGCGCCGCCGGGCGCGCTCAGCAGGAAGCCGAACACCAGCGGCGACACGATGCTCGCCAGCCGGGCGAAGCTGCTGGTCAGCGAGGTCGCGAAGCCGCGCATGCGGGTGGGGTACAGCTCGCCGGTGTACACGTACAGCGATGTCGCCGGGAAGATGATCCCGACGCCGATCACGATGCCCGTGGTGAACAGGTACGGCCAGGTCGTGTTGTGCAGCAGCACGAGGTTCACGAAGCCGAACAAGCCGCCCAGCAAGGACAGCCCGAAGCCGTACACCAGCGAGCGCTTGCGGCCGAGGTGCTCGACGCACCAGGCCACCACGTAACACATCAGGACCTGGATCGCGCCGAGAACCACCGTGAGCGTCAACGAGTACGTGGCGCTGAGCTTCCCCACGGACACGTAGATCGTCGGGAGCCACGACGAGTAGCCGTAGGTCACGAAGAAGGCCAGGAACCACAGCACGACGAGCAGCAGCGTGCGCCGGCCGTACTGGCCGCGCAGGACTTCGCGCGGGTCGAAGGGCCGGTCGTCGACGACCGGGGCCGGGTCCGGTGCGGGCAGGTTCCGGCCGGCTTCCATCGCGGTGACGACCGCGTCGGCCTCGGCGAGGCGGCCCCGTTGCGCCAGCCAGCGCGGCGACTCGGGCAGGGCGACGAGCCCGACGGCGACGACGATCAGCGGCAGCGCGCCGAGCCCGAGCAGCACGCGCCAGCCCGTGGCGGGCCCGAGCGAAGACGTGAGCAGCAACGCGACCAGCGGCGCGAAGAACAGGCCCCAGCTGAACAGCGACTGGTACCCGACCCCGATCCGGCCGCGGTTGCGGCGGCCGAGGAACTCGTTCACGATCGTGCCGGCGATCGGCACCTCCGCGCCGAGCCCGATTCCCTGCAGCAGCCGGAACACGAGCAGGCTTCGCGAACTCCACGCGAACGCGCAGAACACCGCGAGCACACTCATGATCGCCAGCGACAGCAGGAACGCACGCCGCCGGCCGATGCGGTCACTCAGCAGACCGACGGCGATGGCGCCGGCGAACTGACCGAGGTAACCGGCGCTGATGATCAGTCCGGCCTGCCCCAGGTCGATGCCGAACGTCTTCACCACCACCGGCAGGATCACCGCCAGCGAGATGGCGTCGAACCCGTCGAAGAAGGTGCCGACCCCGACGATCGAGGCGAGCCGCAGGTGAAACCGGCCGGTGGGCACGCGGTCGACGCGCGCGGCGATCTCGGCCGCCCCGCGCGCCCGGGCCACGCCGGGCGGGAGCTGGGATCTGGTCATGGCTGTTCTCCGTCGAACAAAGGGCCGGGTTGGGGCGGACGGGCGGACCGGACGGTGGAGCTACTTGAGGCCGAATTCCCCGGCCAGTGCCGAGATCTCGTCGTCCGGACGCGTGGTGAGGTCGGCCGCGCGCAGCAGCCGGGTGAGGTCCGCGAGCTCGTGGCGGCGCGGGGCGGGCACCGGCGGGCGCATGAGCGGGTTGTCGATGAACCCGCGCAGCCAGGTGGCCGCTTTGTAGCGGATGTGGAGGCGGCCGAAGTCGGAGAAGATGTAGTCCTGCAACTCCGAAAGCCCGCTGCGCCAGATCTCGGTGGCGCGCGCGTAGTCGCCCTTGCGCCAGGCCGAGATGTGCTCGACCATCCGCTCCAGCGCGAAGTTGAACGAGCCGGCGCTGGTTCCGTCGAGGGTGTCGTTGGCGAGGTTCTCGTGGAAGTACTTCCCGACCGCGCCGTAGATCCCGACCGGCCGGCCCGCCGACCGCAACACGCCGGCGATCTCGCGGAACCCGTCGTAGTTGTACGTCATCTTCCAGCCGACGACCTGCGGCACCGCGGCGATGATCTGCCGCGTGACCTCCGCCGAGAGGCCGGGGCCGTAGCGCGCCGAGAACTGCCCGACGGGGTGGATCACCTGCGGCAGGTCGACGGCGTCCGCGATCGCCGTGAGCACGTCGAGGAACACCTCCGGATACGCGTCGGCGTTCCACGACAGCGTGATGTCGGCCGAGCCGATCGGCGGCAGCACGAACAGGCCGTCGACGCCGGCGGCCGCCACGTCCTTCGCGCACTCGACCATGCCGGCCGTGGTCACGTGCGCGACCCCGCCCAGCACCGGCGTGCGGCCCGCGACCTCTTCCAGGGTGATCTCGACGACGCGTGAGCGCTCGGCCCGGTCGAGCGTGTAGATCTCACCGGCTTCGGGGTTGGCGACGATCGCGACCCCGGCGTCGAGGTACTCGGGCGTGAGGAACCGGCGCAGCAGCGCGCGGTAGCCGGCTTCGTCGATCGAGCCGTCGCGCAGGAACGGCAGCACCGGCGTGATGAACAGCTGCCGGAACGGGGTGTACTCGGTCATGCGGTATTCCGATCTCTCTCAGGTCCACAAGGGAGGGTCAGGGCACGAGTTCCGCGTCGTGGCCGTAGATCCAGGCGTTGGCGGCCAGCGGGTCCTGGCCGGACAGCGCCGCGTCGCGGGCCTGCTGGCCCGGGCCGTCGGGCAGGTGGTTGAGGTGGGCGCGCTCGTGCGACACCGTCTGGAGGCGCGCGGTGCGCTCGCGGCGGGCGGATTCGTAGCGGCGCAACGCACGCGCCGGGTCGGTGGCGTCGGTGGCCAGGCACACCGCCAGAGCCGCCGCGTCTTCCACCGCCTGCGCGGCGCCCTGGGCGAAGAACGGGAACATGGGGTGGGCGGCGTCGCCGAGCAGCGTCACGGGGCCGTGGCTCCACCGCGCCAGCGGGGCGCGGTCCAGCAGCGCCCAGCGGCCCGGCGTGCCGGCGGCGGCGATCAGCTCCCGCAGGCGCGGGTCCCAGCCCTCGAACTCGGCGGCGAACTGCGCGTGGGACGCCGTGGCGCTCCAGGACTCCACCACGTCCTCGCCGGCCGGGGCGAACGCGACGATGTTCACGAGCTTGCCCGCCGAGATCGGGTAGTGCACGAGGTGGTGATCCGGGCCCAGCCAGAGCGTGTGGGCGTTGCGCAGCGCGAACGCCGGGGCGTCGGCGGCCGGCACGAGGGCGCGGAAGGCGCACAGGCCCGAGAACGTCGCCGGTGACGGGCCGAGCAGGGCGCCACGGACGGTCGAGTGCACCCCGTCGGCGCCGATCACCACGTCGGCGGTCGTGGTGGTGCCGTCGGCGAACGACAGGACCGCGCCGTCGTCCGCGGCCTCGACGCCCACGCACTTCGCGCCGAGCCGGATCGCCGCCGGCGGCACCGCGGCCTGGACCACGCTGAGCAAGTCGGCGCGGTGCACGGTGTAGGTGCGCTCGCCGTAGAGCCGTTCACACGCCTCGGCGAGGTTCTCCGCGGACAGCACGCCACCGTCCGCCCAGCGGCGGAACTCCCACCCGACGTCGATCGCCACCGCGCGAGCGAGGAATTCGGGTAGTACGCCGAGGCGGCGCAACAGCCGGACGAGATTCGGACTGGCCACGAGCCCCGCACCGACCTCGCCGAGCGCGGCGGCCTGCTCGTAGACCGTGCACGCGAGCCCGGCCCGTGCGAGGAACGCGGCCGCGGCCAGCCCCCCGATCCCCCCTCCGACCACGGCGATCCGCAGTTCAGCCACCGGCGCTCCCTCCGTCGTTTCGGGTGCCGGTGAGCATGACCTCGCAGGAGGCCCTCAAGGAACGTCGATGTTCATTCAACGGACAGCTAGCCTGCGGCCATGCCTCGCACGAACGAACCCGGCCGCAGCGTGAGCTCGCGCCTGCTGCAGGTGCTGTTCACCTTCACGCCCGAGGACAGCGCGCTGACCCTCGCGGACCTGACCCGCCGCACCGGCCTGTCCCACACGACGATCCGGCGGCTCGCCCACGAACTCCTCGCCGCCGGCGCCCTCGACCGCACGCCCGATGGCCGCTTCACCATCGGGCTGCGTCTCTGGCAACTGGGCACGCTCGCGCCGCTTTCCGTGCCGCTGCGCACCGTCGCTCTGCCGTTCCTGGAAGACCTGCACGCCGCGCTGCACCAGCACGTGCAGCTCGCCGTTCTCGAGGGCCACCAGGCGGTGGTCGTGGAACGCTTCTCCGCGCGCGACGCCGTCGACCTGGCCTCCCACGTCGGCGGGCGGCTGCCGCTGCACAGCTCGGCCGTCGGCAAGGTGCTCCTCGCGCACGCCGGCCGGACCTTGATCGAGGCCTACCTCGCGGCCGGCCCCGCGCGCTTCACCCCACGAACCGTGACCGACCCGGCAGACCTGCGCGCCGAACTGACCGCGTGCCGCCGCTCCGGCACCGCCACCGTCCGCGGCGAGATGACCGAAGACGCGGACTCAGTGGGCGCCCGCATCACCGACGGCCACGGCCGGGTCGTCGCGGCGCTGTCGGTGGTGGTGCGTACGGGGTCGCTCGACCTGTCGACGGTGGTGGCGCCCGTGTTGGCGAGTGCGTTCAGCATCTCGCGCCGCCTGGGCTGGCGGCCGGGGATCGGAATGCGTGACGCCGATCTCCCGCCAGGGGGCGCCGGGCGGCTTGGCTGATCGAGGTGTTGGCCGGCTTTCCCGATCCGCCGCCGACTTCCCCATCGCCCCGGAGCTATTTGGTGGGTACCCTCAGCCGTCCACGAGCAGGCCCCGCAACGGCCCCTGCAACCGGCCGGCGCGGCGGGACACGCCGGGAAGCAGCACGAGCCGGTGGGTGCGTCGCTCGCCCCGGCGCTCGCGCTCGGCCTGCTCTTCGGCGAGGGGCCGCCACACGTGGTCGACCACGTCGGCCGGGTCGCCGTCCAGCTCCGCGACGGGGCGGCCCAGGTGCTCGGACCACAGCCGCAGCCGGGTGGCCCGGACCAGGGCGCGGTCGTCGGTGGCGATGTTGACTTCCGTGTCGTTGAACAGGGAGTGCTCGTTGAGGTTCGCCGAGCCCACGGTGAGCCACTCGTCGTCCACGATGCCGAGCTTCGCGTGCACGTACACCGGGGCGGACGAGTCGCCGTCGTGCGCGCTGATCGTCGTGGCGAGGAGGCGGCCGTTGCCGTCGTCCGCGTCGACGAGCCGGCCCAGCTGACCGCGGGTGGTGTCGGCGCCGTTGCTGGGTTTGCGCGGCAGCAGCAGAACCACGCGGAAGCGGTCGTCGGGCGGGTTGCGCAGCTTGGCGATGAGCACCTCGACGATTTCGGGTGACCACAGGAACTGGTTTTCCAGGTACACCAACCGCCGGGCCGACCGCAGTGCGCGCAGGTAGCTGTCGAGGATCGTGAACTCGCCCCGCCGCGCGAAGGCGTAGGTGTTGTCGGGCACCGTGCGCAGCAGCTGCACGGCAGTATCGCCGGCGGGCTCCGGCACGTCCGGCTGCGGCAGGTGCTCCCCCGCGATTTCGATCCACCGCTGTCTGAAGTGCTCCGCGACGTCCGCGACGACCGGCCCTTCGAGACGCGCCACGAGATCGTGCCACCCCATCGCCCGCGGCGGGTGGTCCGGGCTGTCGTGCCGATCGCCTTCCAGCGCGGTGAAATCCACCCCGCCGACGAACGCGACCACGTCGTCGACCACCACCACTTTCTCGTGGTGGCAATGCATCGTGCGTTCCCGGGAGTCCAGCTCGCAGCGCACCCCGGTGCCCGCGGAGAACTTCCGCTGCTCGTCGCGTGCCAGCCCACGCGTCGGCTTGAACGCCGGCACCGGCGGCCCCGCCCACAGCAGCACGCGCACATCGACCCCGCGACCGGCCGTCTCGGCGAGCAGCTCCCGCAACGTCGGCGCCCCCGGTTCGCGCGTGAGCCGGAAGTCCGCACTCGCGTGCCAGCCGGCGATGTGCACGTGGGACCGCGCCCCCCGGATGGCTCGCTCGATCACCGGCAGCGCCTCTTCACCGTCGACGAGCACCTCGACCCGGTTCTGCCGGCGGACCGCCGCCCGCCCACCGAACCGGTCCTCCCCAGCGGGCGGTTCGAGCACCGCGCCCCAGCCGAGCCCGCGCAGCCGCCGCCGGTGGTGAGCGCACAGCACACGCTCGAGCCGGTCGCCCAGCAGTTCGTCCGCCTTGTCCAGGAAGGAGCGAAGTGTCGTCACCCGTTCTATGTGACTACAGATCCGCCGCGTCCGCCGCGCAGTGACACTCCGCCGAGCACGGGACCGACGGTGGTCACTTCCTGTGCCGGCGGGTCAGTTGGTGGCGAGCCAGGGCGCGAGCAGCACTTCCAGATCCGCGTCCGACAACGCCCGCGGGTTCGAGCCGAAGCCCTGCCACCGCGAAGCGTCGCGCGCCGCGTGGAAATCCACGGCGTACGCGCGCATCAGCACGTACATGAAGCTCTCCGAGTCGAACCGCTCGCCCAGGAGGGTGCGGGCGGTGCGGGCCACGTCGGTGGCGGTGCTGCCGCCGGTGAGCTTCAGTTCTTCCGCCGCCGGGTCGAGCAGGCACGGGGTTGCGATCACAACGACTTCTCCATCACTGAAACGAAAACTCAGCCTTCGGCGGCCAGCTGGCCACACGCGGCGGCGATCTCCTGACCACGGGTGTCACGCACGGTGCACGCCACCCCACCCGCGTTGACCAGCCGCACGAACTCACGCTCGACGGACTTGGGGGAAGCATCCCACTTGCTGCCCGGCGTCGGGTTCAGCGGGATCACGTTCACGTGCACCAGCTGACCCAGGTGCTTGCGCAGGCGCTTCGCGAGCAGCTCCGCGCGCCACGGCTGGTCGTTGATGTCACGGATGAGCGCGTACTCGATCGATACTCGACGACCGGACGTGTCGGCGTAGTACCGGGCAGCGGAAAGAACCTCGTCCACCGACCAGCGGTTGTTCACCGGCACCAAGGTGTCGCGCAGCTCGTCGTCGGGAGTGTGCAAGGAAACCGCGAGACGGACCTGCATCTTCTCGTCGGCCAGCTTCCGGATCGCCGGCGCCAAGCCCACGGTCGACACCGTGACCGAGCGCTGCGAAATCCCCAACCCCGACGGAGCCGGCTCCGTGATCCGCCGCACGGCCGCCACCACGCGCTTGTAGTTCGCGAGCGGCTCGCCCATGCCCATGAACACGATGTTCGACAGGCGGCCGGGGCCGCCGGGCATGGTGCCGTCACGCATCACAGCGGCGGCGGAGCGGACCTGGTCCACGATCTCGGCCGTCGAGAGGTTGCGGTCGAGCCCGCCCTGACCGGTCGCGCAGAACGGGCACGCCATGCCGCAGCCGGCCTGGCTGGAGATGCACAGCGTCGCGCGGTCCGGGTAGCGCATGAGCACGCTTTCGATCAGCGTGCCGTCGTGGGCGCGCCACAGCGTCTTGCGGGTGGCGCCGCCGTCGGCGGAGAGGGCGCGCACCTCGGTGAAGAGCGTGGGCATCAGGTCGGCGACGAGCCGCTCCCGCGAGGCCGCGGGGATGTCCGTCATCTCGGCCGGATCGACGGTCAGGCGCGAGAAGTAGTGGTTCGACAGCTGCTTCGCACGAAACGCCTTCTCCCCCAGCCCCACCACGGCTTCGGCCCGCTCGGCGGCCGTGAGGTCGGCAAGATGGCGCGGCGGCAGGCCGCGCTTGGGCGCATCGAAAACAAGGGGGAGGGCAGTCATAACCGATCCAGTATCCCACATGCTGACGGCGCGCCGAGCAGACGGTCGAACATCCCCAAAACGGGCGACGTCCGCTCGGCCGCTGACCATGCGTGGACGTCACGGCGCCTACGTCATTCGACCAGTGCAGCGCGGGCTTGCTGCCGGATCCGCCGCGGCCGCGCACTGCCTAGCGTCGGAAGCCGAGACCAGGAAGGAGCCACCGATGAGCAATCGACCCGGTGCGCACCGCCTGCCTTCACCCAGCTTCGACGCTCACCTGCGGACAACCGCCGCCACCCGTCCTGGAGGCATCGTGACCCTCTCCCGCCGTGCCGTGGTGACCCTGTCCTGCCCGGACACCGCCGGCATCGTCCACGCGGTGTCGGGCTTCCTCGTGGACCGCGGGCTCACCATCGTGCAGAGCCAGCAGTTCGGCGACCCGATCTCGGGCCGTTTCTTCCTCCGCTTGGAATTCACCGCCGAAGACGGTTCGCCGCTGGACCTGGTCGCGTTCCGCCGCGACTTCGCCGCGGTGGCGCTGCGCTTCGCCCTCGAGTGGCGTCTGGCCGACGCCGCCGAGCGCACCCGCACGGTGCTGATGGTGAGCAAGTTCGCCCACTGCCTCAACGATCTGCTCTTCCGCACCTCGATCGGCGAGCTGAACCTCGACGTGGTCGCCGTGGTGTCCAACCACCCCGACCTCGGCCACCTCGCCGACAGCTTCGACGTGCCGTTCAAACACATCCCCGTCA